>JBLHZH010000326.1:0-3376 GCA_047629695.1 Rhodoferax sp. | reverse complement strand
CACCAGCGGCAAAATCACAATTAGCAGCACAAACAATAATGTCAGCAAGGCCGCTGCGGTGCGTCGCTGTTTGAGCAGAAGCAGCAAGCGGCGGTACATCGGTGCAAACAGCAAGGCAATAATTGCGCCCCACAGGATGGCACCATAAAACGGCAACAATATCCAGCCCAGTGCCAGCGTCACCGTCACCAGCAACAGCATCAATGCGCGGTTTTCAAGGTAGTAAGTCGCATTTACAACAGGGGGCTTCATGGGAGTTCTCGCGGGCAGGCCGGTGCGGCCAAGGCTATCGTATCAGTGCCCTGTCACCCCCTGAAGCGGGTACGGCTTAAAGCGCCGCTTCCAGCACCCGGCGGCTCACAGCGGGTGTCACATCGCCGTGTTCACTGAGGGCGGTCATGCCATGGGCCTCCAGTTGGCGTACCACCACATCAATCGCCTCGGCGCCCAGCCCGTAAGCACTCAAACGGGTCGGGATACCCATGCGCTCAAAAAAGTTACGTGTCATCTCGATAGCCGCCGTGATGCGCTCATCATCGGTACCCGTGCGGATGCCCCACACACGTTCGCCGTATTGCAACAACTTGTCGTGCTTTTGTACCCGGCGCTCGTTCAAAATGGACGGCAACACGATGGCCAGTGTACGGGCGTGGTCGATGTTGTGCTGTGCAGTCAGCTCATGGCCAATCATGTGAGTCGCCCAGTCTTGCGGCACGCCAGAACCAATCAGACCGTTCAGAGCCAGCGTAGCCGACCACATCAGGCTGGCGCGGTCGTCGTAATTGGGTTCCTTGTCAGTCAGCAGGCGGGGGCCGATCTCAACCAGGGTTTGCAACAGGCCCTCGGCAAAGCGATCCTGCACCGGCGCGTTGACCGGGTAGGTCAGGTATTGCTCTACCGTGTGCACAAAGGCATCAACCACACCGTTGGCGAGTTGTTTGGTAGGCAGGGTGTAGGTTTTGGTCGGGTCCAGCACTGAAAACTGTGGGTACACCAAAGCACTGTGAAACGGCAGTTTAGCGCCAATGTCATGGCGCGTAATGACGCCGCCCTTATTCATCTCGGACCCGGTGGCGGGCAGGGTCAGCACCGTACCAAAGGGCAGGGCTTGGCTGATGTTGCGGCCACCCTGAAGCAGAATATTCCAGGCATCGCCTTCAAACAGGGCCGCAGCGGCGATGAATTTGGTGGCATCAATGACCGAGCCACCCCCCACCGCCAGCAAAAAATCAAAGCCGCCGTCGCGCACCTGTTGCACCGCTTTCATGGCGCTGTCAAAGCCCGGGTTGGGCTCGATGCCGCTAAAGGTTTCATGCTGGCGAGCGCCCAGCGCTAAACGCACCTCGGCTAGTGTGCCTGTTTTTTCAGCACTGGCGCCACCAACCAAAATCAGCACTTTGGCTTTGGCCGGTACCAAGTTGGCAATATCTGCGATGCGGTCCTTACCAAAAACAATGCGCGTGGGATTGTGAAAATCAAAGTTATTCATATAAGTCCTGAGGGTTGAAGGGAATAATAAAACAAATAACCAGCCAGAGTAGACCGGTCGGCTAGTAAATTAGAAAAATAAGTGAGATCGTCATACTGTTAAGTTACCAAAGGGCCGAGCAACACATCGGTGCTGCTTATGGCACTGTCAAACGGACTGCCGTCGCGGCGCAACCTGGCCAGCAGACTGGCGCCAAGCCAAAGCTCGTACAAGGCCAGCGCGGTAGTGCCCGCCACCAGCACCGGCGGCACCGAGCCATCAGCCCGCGCCTCTTCTAGGCATTGGGCAAGACGCTGCACAATCCGGTCGGTACCCGTACGCAGCGTCAGGCGCATGGTTTCTGAAAAATCAGCGACCTCGGCACTGAGTTTGACAATCAGGCACTGGGCCGTCAGCCAGCCCGACCAGTAACGCATCAGCCGCTGCCGGGCCGGTGTGCCGTCAGCCCGCAACAGAACGTCCATATTCAGCAGGTACTGGTCAAGGTAACGGGTCAGTAACACCTCGCCAAAACGCTCTTTCGAGCTGAAGTAGTGGTAAAACGAGCCCTTGGGCACGCCTGCCGTTGCCAGTATTTCGGCCAACCCGACGCCTACAAAACCTTTGCTGGCAATCAGGCGCTCACCACAGTCAAGCAGATGGGTTTTGGCAAAAAATTGATCGGTAACCATAAACAAATTATGGCAGAGTAGACCAGTCGTCTAGTGCTGGGCAGAAAGAGACCCTGATTTCCATGCCGTCTCTTCGAGGCCCATAGGCCGCGGGCGCTCCTCGCAAAGACGAGAAGGGATTCGTCTCTGCGAGCGAAGCGCCGCAGCCTATGGCTTGGCTTCAGTCGTCAGGCGTTACGCACCACTTCGCCGCCCAGTGCGTCCAACAAGTCAGGAATAAGCTTGCCCAACTCGGCCGTGGCAATCAGGGCGTCGGTATCAAAGCCATCGTCCTTGCCACCGGTCGAGCCGTCCATAACGACCTCCAGAAACGTGATTTTCTTGAGCTGCAGACCCTCCGTCAGCATGAATGAGACCCGGCTGTCCCAGGTCAGCGCCAGGCGGGTGGGCAACTTGCCACTTTCAACATACTGGCGCACCTCTTCGGTGTCCAGCGGATGGCGGGTGTAGCGCACCACCGCCTTGGATTCGTCAGCGGCCTTCAACTCGCACTCGCGGTCCACCGTCAGGCAGGCCGGTGGCTCCTGGGTCATCAGCCACTCAGACATCGCCGTTGTGGGCGACACTTTGGTATCCACCAGCGCCACCGCCAGACCGGCCAGCGACTTGACCAGCATGGTCACGACCTCATCAGCCCGGCCCTGGCTGCCGGCACCAATCACCAGCAGACGGGCCTCGGGGTCAATCCAGACCAACACCGACGACTCTTTGCTGAAGGCCAACGGCAACAACTCCAGCTTAATGTCGTCCTTGATATCGCGGGCTTCCTTTTTACCGGGTTTGCGCCCGGTGGTAGCCTCAATATGGGCCAGCCGTTCTTTGGCCTTGCGCGTGATGACCGAGCCTGGCAAGGCCCGGGTTTCGATCATCAGCTTCAAAATCAGTTGGCCGGCGACCGACTCCACCAGCGGGCCATTGGCCTCACCCCGGGGCTCGGTCCAACCGATGGCTTTTTCTTGTGAGGCACCACAAGCCACAAAGCGCGCGCCATCCAGACTGGCCTCCATTTGCGCCACATCCGCAGACCAATCAGGCCCGATTCGATAAAAGATTACATTCTTAAACACAGCTAACCTTTTTCGCGTTAATTTAACTTTGACAGCCCTCCATCATCCCACCAAATTTTGACGAGATGGATTGGGTGAGGCATCAAGTCAGGGGAGTGCTAATGTTCGGCCAGGGTTTTTGGCTTTGCCCTTGGAAGCGCTACTCATGC
>JBLHZH010000325.1:0-3381 GCA_047629695.1 Rhodoferax sp. | reverse complement strand
TCGACGGTAATAAGGTCAGCATTGCCGAGGGCAGCATGATTATGCATGCCGCCGATAAAGCTGGTACCTACATCCCGCACTTTTGTTATCACAAGAAACTCAGCATTGCAGCCAACTGCCGTATGTGCTTGGTGGACGTTGAAAAAATGCCCAAGCCGATGCCGGCCTGTGCCACACCGGTGACGCAGGGCATGATTGTGCGCACCAAAAGCGACAAGGCGATTAAGGCGCAAAAGTCGGTGATGGAGTTTTTGCTGATTAACCATCCGCTGGACTGCCCGATTTGTGACCAAGGTGGTGAATGCCAGTTGCAGGATATTGCGGTGGGTTATGGTGCTTCTTCCTCGCGTTACGAGGAAGAAAAACGTGTGGTGGCCGTCAAGGATGTCGGTCCGTTGATTTCGATGCAGGAAATGACCCGTTGTATTCATTGCACTCGTTGTATCCGCTTCGGTCAGGAAGTCGGCGGCGTGATGGAGCTGGGCATGTCGCACCGGGGCGAGCATGCTGAGATCGAAACCTTTCTTGGCAAGACCATTGACTCGGAGTTGTCCGGCAACATGATTGACATTTGCCCGGTCGGTGCTCTGACCAGCAAGCCGTTTCGCTACAGCGCACGGACTTGGGAGTTGTCACGCCGCAAGTCAATCAGTCCGCACGACTCGACCGGTGCCAATTTGATTGTCCAGGTCAAAAACAATAAGGTCATGCGGGTTGTGCCGCTGGAGAACGAAGCCGTTAACGAATGCTGGATTGCAGACCGTGACCGCTTCTCCTACGAGGCCCTGAACGGCGTAGAACGCTTGATCAGTCCGATGCTCAAGCAGGGCGGTGAGTGGCACGTGGTTGATTGGCAGGTGGCGCTTGAATATGTGGCCAATGGCCTGAAACAAATTAAGACTGACCATGGTGCTGCCAGTATCGGGGCGCTGGTCAGTCCGCACAGCACATTGGAAGAGTTGTCACTGGCCAGCACACTGATGCGCGGTTTAGGCAGCGAAAACATCGACTATCGTTTGCGTAACGCCGAATTTACTGTATCAGAAGGGGTACGTTTTTTAGGCCTGCCGATTGCAGCGCTGACCGACCTGCAGCAGATTCTGGTGGTGGGCGCTAGTCTGCGCAAGGAACACCCGCTGTTTGCTCAGCGCATTCGTCAAGCCGTGCGCAAGGGCGCGAGCGTGAACGTGATTCAGGCCGCGGCTGAAGACTGGGCCATGCCGATTGCCAATAGTCTTTATAGTGATGCCAGCCATTGGGCGCAGGCGTTGGCCGATGTCGCTGTGGCGATTGCCGCTGACAAGGGTATTGTGGCACCTGCTAAAGGCAATGCCAGCCCAGCCGCTCAAGCCATTGCCCAAGCTTTGCAAAGTGGTGAGCACAAGGCTATTTTGTTGGGCAATGCTGCCGCCCACCATGCCAAAGCGTCCAGTCTGTTGGCGTTAGCCAACTGGATCGGCGCAGAGACCGGTGCTTCGGTCGGCTACCTGACGGAAGCCGCCAATACCGTCGGTGCCCAAATTGCCGGTGCCCTACCGGGCGCAAGCGGTTTGCATGCAGGACAGATGCTGGCCGGTGGTCTGAAGGCCGTGCTGCTACTGAATAACGAGCCCGAGTTTGATTCAGCGCTGGGCGAACGCGCGCCGCAGAGCCTGACCCAGGCGCAGATGGTGGTGACCTTGAGCCCTTACAAGTCGAACATGGCTTTCAGCGACGTCTTGCTGCCGATTGCCCCGTTTACAGAAACCTCGGGTACCTTTGTCAATGCCGAAGGGCGAGTACAAAGTTTTCATGCCGTGGTCAAGCCGCTGGGTGAAACCCGTCCGGCCTGGAAAGTGCTGCGAGTGCTAGCCAATTTGCTGGGCGTGGCCGGTTTTGACTTTGAGTCGTCAGAGCAGGTGCTCAAGCTGATGCCTCAGTTGCCAGCCGTTGGGACGGCGGACTGGGCTGACGGCAGTCTGAGCAATGCAAGTCAGGCCGCTATTGATTTGACTCCAGCGACCTCGCAGCCGGTAGTGGCGCGTATTTATGCACTGGATGGTACGGTGCGTCGTGCCGCCGGCCTGCAACAGACCGCTGATGCGCGTGCGCCTGACGTGGTGGACGCCGCGCAGAGAGTGCCAGCATGATTGAAGCCATTTTTTCCTTTGGCCAAGGTTTGCTGGCTGCACCCTGGTGGGCGGCGGTGGGTTGGCCGGTGGTCTGGACTTTGATTAAAATTATCGCAGTAGTACTGCCCCTGATGGCGGCAGTAGCGTATCTGACGCTGTGGGAGCGCAAATTTATCGGCTGGATTCAGGTTCGGGTTGGTCCCAATCGGGTCGGTCCTTTGGGCTTGCTGCAACCGATTGCCGATGCCCTGAAGCTTCTTGGCAAAGAGGTACTGGTGCCCACGGCAGCCAGCAAGGGCCTTTTCTTTATCGGCCCGATTCTGACCATCATGCCGGCCATGGCTGCTTGGGCTGTGATTCCTTTTGGCCCTGATATCGCACTGGCCAACATTAATGCTGGCCTGCTATTCATCATGGCGATTACCTCGATGGAAGTTTACGGTGTGGTAATTGCGGGTTGGGCCTCCAACTCCAAATACTCGTTTTTGGGTGCTATGCGCGCCTCGGCCCAGATGGTCAGCTACGAAATTGCCATGGGCTTTTGTCTGGTGATTGTGCTGATGGTGTCGGCTAGCATGAACATGACCGACATTGTGATGGGGCAGGGCCGGGGCCAGTTTGCCGACATGGGACTCAACTTCCTGTCCTGGAACTGGTTGCCGTTATTGCCTATCTTTGTGGTCTACATCATTTCCGGCCTGGCAGAAACCAACCGTCACCCGTTTGACGTGGTCGAAGGTGAAGCCGAAATTGTGGCGGGTCACATGGTGGAATATTCAGGTATGTCTTACGCCATGTTTTACCTGGCCGAATACGCCAATATGTGGCTGATCTCCGTACTCGCTGCCATCATGTTCCTGGGTGGCTGGATTGCACCGATTGACAGTGCCTTGTTCAACTGGATTCCGGGTTGGATCTGGCTGGGTCTTAAAACCTTTGTCATCGTGAGTCTGTTCATATGGGTTCGGGGTACTTTCCCACGCTTTCGCTACGACCAGATCATGCGTCTGGGCTGGAAGATTTTTATTCCAGTGACTCTGGTCTGGCTAGTGGTTGTCGGTGGCTGGATGCAGACTTCTTTCAATATCTGGCACTAACAGGAGTTGATGATGTCGACCATTACACAAACCGCTAAACCGTCTGCCTTTTCATTCAAGGATTTTTTCTCCAGCTTTTTGTTGCTGGAGTTGTTCAAGGGTATGGCTCTGACCGGTCGCTATGCTTTCAAGCGCAAGGTGACGATTCAGTTTCCTGAAGAAAAAACACCCAT
>JBLHZH010000324.1:0-3382 GCA_047629695.1 Rhodoferax sp. | reverse complement strand
CCCAGCAAGATGCCCAGAATTACGGGCACCAGTGGGACGTCCAGTTTGCGCAGCACCCAGCCCGCCACGCCAAAGGCGATCATGACTTCGAGGTCAAACGTTGAACCCGAGATGCCGTAAATGCCGACGAAGGAGATCATCGCGACGGCAGGCATCAGGTACTTGGCCGGAATCGCCAACAAGCGTACAAAAATGCCCACCATCGGAATGTTCATGGCCAGCAACATGAAGTTGCCAATAAACAAGGCGGCAATCAGCCCCCACACCACGTCAGGATTCTTGGTGAACAGCAGTGGGCCGGGCGTGATGTCCAGCGCCAGTAGCATGGCCAGTAGCACGGCGGTCGTGCCGGAACCGGGCACGCCCAGTGCCAGCATGGGCACCAAGGCGCCACCGGCAGCCGCATTGTTGCCCGCTTCAGGCGCGGCCACGCCACGCGGATCCCCTTTGCCAAAAGTGTCGTTTTTGTTGGAGATTTTTTTCTCCAGCGCGTAGGCAATAAAGGAGCCCAGCGAGGCGCCAGCGCCAGGCAAGACGCCAGCAATAAAGCCCAGCACCGTGCCGCGACCCATGGCCCCTGAGGTTTGCTTGATCATGGCCATCGGTGGAATGATGCGACCCAGTTTGGGTACTGGCGCTGTGCTGGGGCCTGAGGCGTAATTTTCAATAAACACCAGGACTTCGGACACGGCAAAGAAACCCACAATGGCGACCAAAAAGTCGATGCCATCGTAAAAGTGCACGTTGTTGAAGGTGAAGCGGGGCACCCCCGTCTGGCCGTCCACACCAATCATGGCAATCGACAGCCCCAGCGCCGCCGCAATGGCCGACTTAGCCTGATTTTTACTGGATAAACCACCCAGCGTTGCAAAGGCCAGGGTGAACAAGGCAAAGTACTCGGCCGGCCCAAACAACAAGGCCACTTTTACCAGCTGAGGCGCCAGAAACACCAGCCCCCAGGTCGCAAAAAACGAACCAACGAAAGAGGCCAGGCCGGAGATGCTGAGCGCCTCGCCCGCCTGGCCTTTCTGGGCCATGGGGTAGCCATCCAGGGTGGTCATCATGGCAGGCTCGTCACCGGGAATATTGAGCAAAATAGAGGAGATGCGTCCACCATACATGGCGCCGTAATACACGCTGGTGAGCAAAATAAGCGCTGGCGTGGCCTTGAGGCCGATGCTGAACACCAGAGGAATCAGAATGGCGACACCATTCGAAGGCCCCAGGCCCGGCAGGGCACCAATCAAGGTCCCCAGAAAGCAGCCCAACAGCGCCAGCGCCAGGTTCTGCCAGGTTAAGGCGATGGCAAAGCCATCAGCAAGGGAAGAGAGTGCGTCCATGACTCGGGATCCTAGTGAGCAGGCTTAGAAGCCCAGTGGTCCACGGGCCAGCGACAGGCCCAGCACCAGGTGAAATACGACAAAAATGCCGCCCGATATCAAGGCGCCGGCCATGGCAGCCTGACGCAGGGTCGCGCCGAGTTGCCAAGAAAGAAATGCCGCAACAGCCGCGGTGGTGATGACAAAACCGACGATAGGCAGCACTTCTGCGTACAACACCATCGCCGTTACCGACCAGACGATTCTGAGAAATTTGGTACGAGCGGGCCACTCGGGCTCGTCGTCGGGTTTGAGCATCATGGTAATGCCGGTGATGGCCAGTACGGCAGCGATCACCCAGGGAAAAGCTTTGGGTCCGAGCGGGTCTTGAATAAAGCTTTCTTGAATGACGCTGGCACCCCAAGTCATTACAGCCGCCAGCAACAAGGCGGTGATGCCAAATATACGGTCACTCATGGTGAATCTTTCTTGGTCTGTTGGACATGGGTTTTTCCTGTGTAGGCAAAAAATGAACCCGGCACATTGAGGTGCCAGGTCCGCTGTATGTCAACTTATTTAATCAGGCCAATTTCCTTGGAAATGCCCTGAATCTCTTCTACCGATTCTTTAACGAAAGCCGTGAAGTCAGCGCCGCGGGAGTTCAAAGGTGCCAGACCGTTGCTGGTCATGGTGGCTTTCCACTTAGCCGAGTCATAAACTGTGCCAATTTGCTTGACCCAGAATTTGTAGGCGTCATCGGACATGCCGCCGGGCGCGTAGAAACCGCGCCAGTTGGCGCCAATGGCGTTGATGCCCTGCTCTTTGGCAGTGGGAAAAGACGAGAAGTCACCGCCCAGACGCTCTGGCGCCAACACCGCCAGCACCTTGATGCTGCCAGCGTCCACAAAGCCTTTAGCCTCGGAGGCGTCACCTGTGAAGGCTTGCACTTTGCCCGCCAACAGTTGGGTCACCGCTTCGCCGCCGCCGTCAAAGGCCACGTACTTTACCGAGCGCACATCGCTGATACCGCCTTTTTTAGCCGTGATCAACACCTTCAGGTGGTCCCAGCCACCGACGGCGGAGCCGCCAGCAAACGAGACGGACTTGGGGTCGGCCTTCATTTGTTTGATCAGGTCAGGCAAGGTTTTGATAGGGGAGTCTTTGGACACGGCAATGATGCCGTAATCTGCGCCTACTGCCGCCAGCCAACGTACCTGGCCCATATTGTTGCCGGGGTATGCACCCTGTGCCAGTCGTGTCGAGGTGGCCGAAGAGGCCGCCACAATCACATTGTTTTCGGCATTGCGCTTGTTCACCACTTCAGCATAAGCCACGCCGCCGCCGCCGCCAGCCTTGTTTACCACTTGCATGGAGCCGGGAATCAGTTTCAGGTCTTGCAATGCTTTGCCGACCTGGCGGCAAGTGAAGTCCCAGCCGCCGCCTGCGCCAGCCGGTGCAATGCACTCGGTATTGGCGGCTTCAAATGCGGCTACCGGTGTGGTCAGTGTGGCCAGGGCCAAGCCAACAGGGGCGGCCCAGCGCAACAGGTGGTTAGTCAGGTAAGTTTGTTTCATGCTTGCTCCAGTTATTGATAGGAAGTCAAAAGGCTTCGCTGGTGGGCCCGCTTCAAGCGGGGTCCGGTACTTGCCGCATTTGCCATGGCATTGGCTGGCAAGGTGGCTCGAATGCTATCGACTGCTATCTGTCAGTCGTCTGTCAAAATCCTGGATTTGTTGAAAATTGAGGGTAAACACTGAGCCTGTGCCGGTATGGCTGGTAGATATGTTGATTAACTTATCGTCTTTGCAAGTTTCCCGAATCGGTTTAAATACCGCACACGGACCTTGAACATATGTTCATGGCTAGGAAGAGTGGGATAGTCCAGGAAGTCTGAAGTCATGGGCTGCCGCGACTTGCCGCCTACGGCCTCGCAGAGATGGCGGTACTTTGGGAGCTCCCCGCTCCCTTATTGAAGTCCACGCGCCAGACGCTGGGTTACAAATTGGTGCGCAGTATCCAAATTTCTGGGAACAGGATCACGTCCAGCATCTTGCGTAAATAAC
>JBLHZH010000323.1:0-3383 GCA_047629695.1 Rhodoferax sp. | reverse complement strand
GGGGGCAAATGCGGGCAGCATCACTCGGCTTTCTGACGGTGTTTCGCAGACTTTTAGCGCTACGACCACCCTGCAGATGGACGGATTACAGTTTGACTTCAACGCAGGCACAGCCGCCGCAGGCGACCGCTTTTTAATCACTCCCTTCAGCAACGCCGCTGCCAACATCAATCTCAACAGCGCCATTAAGTCGCCTGAACAACTGGCCATGGCCCAGAAGGTACTGCCCGACACCAGTGGCACCGCAGCCCTCCACGGTACGCTGGACTCAGGCAACGCCGAGGCCATGCTGGCCCTGCGCGACCTCATCATGTTTGACGGATCAAGCCTGACAGACGGCTTTTCCAGCGCCATGTCGGAGATCGGAGCCCGGGTGCAAAACGCAACCTCGACCGCGGCGGTTTCCAAATCGCTGGCCATCAGCATCGAGAACGACCGCACCAGCGTGTCGGGTGTCAACCTGGACGAGGAGGCGGCCAAGCTACTGCAATACCAGCAGTCTTACCAGGCCTCCGCCAAAATGCTGCAGATTGCACAGGGTATCTTCGACACCCTGCTGCAAACCGTTTCGCGTTAACTCAACCCACGCCAACAGGACTACACCATGCGACTGGGCACAGCCAACACCTACGACAAAGCGTTACAAAACATTTTTACGCGCCAGTCCGAACTGGCGAGTCAGCAAGAAAAGCTGACCTCGGGCAAGAACATCAACCGCCTCAGCGACGATCCGCTAGGCGCCGCACAGGCCGAACGGGCTCTGACCCGACTGTCCCGCGTGGCCTCAGACCAGCGGGCGCTGGGCGCCCAAAGCGGCGCGATCACGCTGGCCGAGTCGACCCTGGGCGAAGCCAGCAACCTGATGCAAAGCCTGCGTGAACTGACGGTCAGCGCCGGCAATGCCACGCTGAGCGTCTCAGACCGCAACACCGTGGCCCAGCAGATGATCAGCTTGCGCGACCAGCTGCTAACGCTGGCCAATCACACCGACGCCAACGGCATTCCCCTGTTTGGTGGCCTGGGCAGCCCCAGCGTTCCGTTCCAAGAGACAGCCACTGGCGTGACAGTCAATGGCATCGCCGAACAGAGAGTCAGTTTCAGCGGCAACGCCGGCCAGAAAACCAGCACCGATGTCGCCGTGCCCGGCACCATGAATGGCGCAGCCATCTGGATGGACATACGTTCCGGCAACGGCACCTCAGACGTCACTGTGGCGAGCGTTGCCGGCAGTACGCTGTCGGCCAACATGGGGAAAGTGACTGACCCGACGCTAGTCTCCGGCATGAGTTTCCAAGTAGCATTTACCTTGGACACCACCACCACGCCTGCCTCAACCACATACACCGTGACCGACAATAAGACTCCGACCCCCACAGTCATTCCCGCGAAACCCTACATAGCGGGCCAGGCCATCCAGTTTGACGGTCAGTCTTTTGTCGCTAATGGCGTGCCGGCCAACGGCGACATCATCAACGTTACGCCCAGCACCACAACCAATGTATTCAAAATACTTGACGATGCCATTGTCGGCATCAAGGACGGCAACACCATCGTGGCCAACGCTGCGGTGGCCAAAGGACTGTTGCAGATCGATGGTGCCATGAGCCGGATTTCATCGGCCCGCGGCGAGGCCGGAGAATGGCTCAACCGCGCCGACAACATTGCCGGGGCGCAGGACCGTCGTACGCTGCAACTGACCACTGACAAATCCCGTTTTGAAGATCTGGATATGGTCAAAGGCATCTCGGACTACCAGAAAGTGCAAACCGGCTACCAGGCCGCCTTGCAGTCTTACGCGCAAGTCCAGAAACTATCCTTGTTCAACTACATTAGCTGACATCATGCCTCACACTATTCTCAACGGCGTCTCCATCAGCTACCAACTGCTTTGGAACCAGTTGCGCCAACTCGGCGGGGTGCACCTGAGCCTCGGCACGGACGACCTGCATCCGGTCGATGCCCCGCATTTGTTGACCGCCCTACATGCCCTTTGGTCGGAGCAGGCGCCCAAGCTGGTGCTCTCAACCCCTTCCAACCAATTGCTGAGTGACTTGCTGGCGCAGCCGCCGGTCGGCAGCCCTTGGGTCCTAGTGCAGGCGGCGCAATTAAGCGACCCGGCAATGACGCGGCGCGTACAACAAGCCTATCAGCGTGGCCTAAAACTGGTCTGGCGCGGCGAGCCCGGCAGCCGCCCCAGCGCAACGCTGGCACCCTGCTTCACACACACCCTGATCACCCTGACGGCGCAGGAGGCACTGGCGGGTTTGCGGGTCTCCCTGCACCGCCACAATGGCGTCGATACGCACCTGAAAAACCCCATCAGCAGCCCGGTGCTGGCCGGCCAGATCTACGAGAGCCTGCCCAGTCGTGCCCTGGCCGAACATTGCCTAGACGAACAAGGTGCCTGGGGCCTGGCCGGCTGGCCGGCCGAAGACGTGTTGCACGGCTACCGGCACCGGCGCATCCAGCCCGGCCACAGTGCCGTCGTGGCGCTGATCGAGGCGCTTGACGCCGATGAGTCAGTGGAGCACATTGAACAACTGATCAGTGAAGAGCCGATTCTTCTTTACCGCTTTTTCCGCTACGTCAACTCGGCGGGCCTGGGCCTGCGCACCGAAATTGAATCGATCCGCCAAGGCCTGCTGGTGCTCGGTTTTTCCCTGATCCGAACCTGGCTACTTGAGCAATTGCCCCACGCCAGCAGTGACCTGAACTTGCAACCGGTACGCACCGCCATGGTCTTGCGGGCACGACTGATGGCGCAGTTGGTGGACGCCGGGGACAGCGATGAATTGCGGCGCGAGGTGGCAATGTGTGGCTTGTTTTCGCAGATTGACCTGATGCTGGCTGAACCCATGAGTACCGCGCTGGCCCGAGTGCAGTTACCTGAGCGCATCACCGCTGCCATTGTGGGTCACACCGGACCTTATCTGCCTTACCTGGAAATTGCAGCGGCACTGGAGTCAGCCACGCACCAGGCCATCCGCACAGTCTGTGAAACGCACCAGCTTAGCAGCGAATCAGTTAACCGCGCCCTGCTGCGCACCCTGTCTCAGATCCGCCAGCATGCGGTCAAGGGCCTGCTACTGGTCTGACTGAACTTATCGTCTTTGCGGAACGATGCGGCCAAGTCATAGGCTGCCACGACCTGCGGCCTCGCAGAAACGAAGCCCTCGCGTGTTTGCGAGCGAAGCGCGGCAATCCATGACTCCCTGGACTCCCGCGGCGGCTGGCGGGTTTCGGCGTTAAAGTCAGCGGCATGAATTTAGACGCCACACCATGACAACCGCTGAATTCACCGCATTGGTGATTCTCATGACAGTGGCCAGCTTCACGCCCGGCCCCAACACCACTTTATCCACCGCGCTCGGGGCCAACTTGGG
>JBLHZH010000322.1:0-3397 GCA_047629695.1 Rhodoferax sp. | reverse complement strand
AAGGCCAGCGGCAAGCCCAACTCGACTGCGAAGTGCAGGGGCAGGTTGTGGGCGTTGTCCAGAATTTCGCAGAAGCGCGGCCCTGGGTAGAGCGTAATGAAGTGGGCGTAATCAAGCTCGCCCCAACCCCAGCCCCACCACGGCTTTTGCGCAATCAGGTGCAGCACGTTGTGCCACAGCGTCAGGCGGCTGGCACAACCCGGCGTACCGTCCTGCAAACGCGCAAAAATACCGATGCTGCGGGGATCGAGGCCGGCTAGTAGCGGCAAGGTCAACGCCGCTACGCCATAGGCCAACAGGGCCAGCAGCAGCGTGCGGCGCACGGCGACTTGGCGCCAACTGCCCCAGAGTCCGACCAGCAGCAGCAACACCAGCAACTGCAGCAGTCCAGTGCGTGACGACGACGCGCCATTGCCCAGGCCCAGCAACACGGCGGCCAGCGCCAAGGCCACCTGCCGCCAGCGGTAGCGCACGGGTCGTGCGGCATCGCCCGGCAACGCCCACCACAGCAGGACCGCCAGACCCATATTGGTGAGCGTGGCAAACTGGTTGCGCTGGCGCAAATTACCATAGGCTTCGCCCATCGCCGTGCTGTTGACCCAGGGCCCAAACACGGCGGTGGCACCAAAATACTGGAGCAAGCCCAGCAAACTGCTGAGCAGGGCCGCCAGTAACCAGGCCGCGGGCGCCACCTGATCCAGCCGCACCCGGGGCGCCAGCCACAACAACGGCGCCAGACAGGCCAGTGTGAACAGCCAGGGCATGACGGCCGGCGACGGCCCAAAAGAAAACGGGTTCAGCCAAGGCAAGGCAATGGCCAGAAGAACGACGAGGGCGGGCATGTTTCAATCCACGCCCCATTCGGAGCGAATTTGGAAGAGGTGACCCCTCCCCCAAGCGGATTCTATCGTCAGCCAGCGGTCGGATTAACCGGGCACGCCCACCTTTTACTGCTCCTCTTTAGAAGACGAAATGACGTAACACTCCAAGGGTCATAGGCTGGCGCGCTTCGCTCGCAGAGACGAAGGTCCTGCGTCTTTGCGAGGCGCGCCAGCGACGCAGCAATCCAGGGCGTCACGGGCTGCCACGGCCTAAGGCCTTGCAGAGCCGAAAAAGGGAGACTGTTGGCTATTTCCAGATGACTTAATCAATTTACGTTTCCACGCTTCATGCCTCGCCTTGGCAGGATGGCGGTGCATATTTTTTCTTTGTATCGGCATCGGCAAGATTTGTATCGCAAGACCAAACGCCCTCAGTAGTACGCGACAAGGTAATTTCCTTGCCGTTCACCGCCACGGGACCGCTATTCAGCGTACAAACTAATGTAGATATGGCCTCTCCATTACCTGTTGCAGTGATATCACAAGTCTTGGTATTGATCAATCCTGACACGCCCAAAATTGTTACATCGGTGTCGAGTTTTTCGTTTGCAAGCGCGTAATCCACCTTGACTTTTCCTGCGGTGAGCTCCGCGATGCCCACTGTGATTTTCGCCTTGGCGACATAGCTCTGATACGCCGGCAGCGCGACGGCGGCCAGGATACCGATGATGGCGATGACGATCATCAGTTCAATCAGGGTGAAGCCTTTTGACATGGAACGATTCATGATTAATCCTTGGTAAAAATGTGACAGCACAAGTGCATTTTTTATACTGCAGATTCCGGGCCACACCTATAAATCAATAAATTTATGATTTAAAAAGTAAAAAATTATGTTTTATTTAAAATAACATTATTTTTGCGAAAATTCAGCAAAACTAAGGTAACTTTTATGTCACCCCACCTATCATTTATGACAGGCTTAACCTTTGCAGGAATCGGGCAGGTACTTGGCGGGCATGGGATTGGTACCAGCGGGACCGCACTTCCAGGTGGCAATGACCTGACCGCCATCGGCAGTGGAGACCTGGGCGGTGGTGGCCGTGGCGTGCATGTGAGGCGTCAGCGAAATGGCATTGGCAGTGGCCGAGGTCAAGCCGCCGAGGTTAGTCTCATTGCCAACGACCGTGATGGTACCGGTCGTGCCGTCAACCGTGCCGCTGGCAACATACTGGGTGACGGTAAAGGTGCAAGGCGCGGCGCCCAAGGCCGTGCTGGCATCAGGCCCCGGTGAGGCCAGCATGATCTTGGTCACGGAAGTACGGCAGGAGGAGGCGGCCAAAATGATTTCCGACACTTTGGCGCGTACGGTGTAATCTTGGTAGGCGGGCAGCGCCACAGCCGCCAGGACGCCAAGAACAGCTACCACGATCATCAATTCGATGAGGGTAAAGCCCTTGTGGAGAAAACGCAGCATGTGAAACTCCTTGATTAAGAATGCAAATCGAAAACGGTTAAAAATTTACTTTTACGGGCCATGGAGCGTTTGATTTTTCTCAAGTGCCAAGGTCAGGCCAGCGGTGTCTGTGAGCGCTTCTTCAGAACAGAACCCGCCCAGAGCACACCGAGGGCACCGGCCACGCCCAAGCCGTAGTTCCAGACTTTGGTTTGCGGCAACAGGTCCACCATCGCCGGGTCGGTATGGGCCATGGTGCCAGCAATCCAGCCCAGCAACATACCGCCGATGGTGATAATGATGGGAAAGCGGTCCATCAGTCTCAAGACCAGTTGGCTGCCCCAGATGATGATCGGAATGCTGACCAGCAGGCCAAAAATAACCAACGGTATCTGGTGCTGGCTACCGGCGCTGGTGGCGACGCCGGCGATGGCAATCACGTTGTCGATGCTCATCACCAAGTCGGCAATGATGACGGTCTTGACGGCGGCCCAGAGCTTGTCACTGCCCTGGATGTTGTCGTGACTGTCGTCCTCCGGTATCAGCAACTTGACACCGATCCAAAGCAGCAGGGCCGCACCGACCAGCTTCAAAAACGGAATGGCCAGCAGCGTCAACGCAAAGGCAATCAAGATGACCCGCAGCACGATGGCACCCGCTGTGCCCCACAAAATGCCTTTGGTGCGCAGGTTCTTGGGCAATTGGCGGCAAGCCAGCGCGATGACCACCGCGTTGTCTCCCCCCAACAGTATGTCGATCATGATGATTTGACCAACAGCTAACCAAAATTGGGCGGTTAGAAATTCTTCCACGGTAGTCTTTCTCAATCAATGCGCTGGCGATACAAACAACAAAGCCGGATTGTCCCTCAGGAAATCCGGCTTTGTGATGTGGATAACCGCAAGTCAACGGCGGCTCGACACATCTATCTGGCACCACTTACCTCTCGTCTCTGCGAGGGCAAAGGCCGCGACAGCCCATGACTTCATGGATTGCCGCGTCGCTGACGCTCCTCGCAACGCCGAGAGGAAACCTGGGCTGCCGCAGCCTGCGGCCGCGCAGAGACAGGGCTACTTTGGTGTTGCCCTTACAGCAACGCTTTGAGCAATTTTGCCATTTC
>JBLHZH010000321.1:0-3402 GCA_047629695.1 Rhodoferax sp. | reverse complement strand
TGGATGGACTCAGCCAATGGCATCAACGTGGTGGTCCAGCGCTGCAAGTCAATTCGGCGCTCAGCATTCGGTTTGTGCTGCCAGGCGTAGTAGGCGGGCAGGTCAAACTCACAGGTGCCGCCCGGAATGCTGATGCGGCTGCGTATGCTCATGAGAAAGTCGTTCTCGGTTAGGGACTGACCCGCCTTGCCGACCAAGGCATTGACCCCCTGAAAGCAGTCAGATAATTGCTGGATGACCCGATCTAATACGCCCTGTGCGATCGCCGGGTTATCACGGTAAGCGTCAAGAGCATGCTTTTGCTTATCAAGGTCCTTGAGCACATCGGACTTGAGGTCGGCCCGGGCACCGACATCCATGATCTCGAAAAGTGTCGTCAGTGCGAAGTGGTGGTCAAGCGCTTTCTCGCGTGCAATGAGCTCCGTCAGACGAACAAAAAGGTGCTCCAGCCGCAAGTAAGTGCGGATGCGTTCGTTAAAGGGGTATTCGTAAAGGATCAAACTGATTTCTTTGGTAACATGCTGCGGCTCATGATAGCCCGAAGCGATATGAAATTTGGTGCACTTCGTCAGTTAATCCCTCAAGACTTAAGTCGGAATTGAAGATAATCGTGTCCGCTGCCTTCAGGCGTTGCAACCGCCCGGCTTGGGATGCCATAATTTTTTCTATATCGCTGCGCTGCAACTGGTTGCGCGCCATGACCCGGTTGATCTGCACTTCAGGCGTGCAGTCCACCACCAGCACATGGTCGATCTTTTGTCGCCAGTGGCCTGATTCCACCAGCAGAGGAATGTCAAACACCACACAGCCCAGCCCAGCCTGAGCGGCTACTATTGTCTGGCGTTGTATTTCCAGTCCCACCAGCGGATGAATGATGGCTTCAAGTCGTCGTCGGGCGGTGTCATCCGTGAAGGCCAGTGTGCGCATTCGTTCGCGGTCCAGCGCACCTGTCGGGGTGATAAATGCCTGGCCAAAAGTTGTCGCGATCGCTGCCATGGCCGAGCCTCCCGGAGACGTTACAGCGCGGGCAATAGCATCTGCATCCACCACGGCTGCAGCCTGTCCTGCCAGCAAGCGCGCCACGGTGCTTTTGCCGCTGCCGATGCCACCGGTCAGTCCCAGTCGGAGAGGTGTTTGCATTGCTTATAGGCCGACCACACGCAGTATGGCGTTGGCACCAAACACCATGGCCGTGAGTCCGGCCAGTGCCAGGAATGGACCAAACGGAATATAGCCACCCGCACGCAGCCCGCTGGAAAATTTCAGAGCAATGCCGACTACTGCCCCGATGACCGAGGCCATCAAGATGATAGGTACCAATGCCGGCCAGCCAAACCAGGCCCCGAGTGCGGCAAACAGTTTGAAATCGCCAAACCCCATGCCCTCCTTACCCGTCGCAAGTTTGAAGGCCCAATAGACCAGCCACAGCGACATATAACCCGCAACAGCTCCCCAAACTGCCGTAGATAAGCCCACTGTCGTCCATTGCAGCAAAGCCGCAATCAGACCGGCCCAGAGCAGTGGCAAGGTGATGCCATCGGGCAGTAGCGTGGTGTCCCAGTCAATCCAGCCAAGTGCCAGCAGCGCGGCTGAGAAACCACACCAGACCAGGCCAGTCGGGCCCGTGCCCCAAGTCCAGCCACAATAAAAAAAGAGCATACCAGTGGTTAGTTCGACCAGCGGGTAGCGCAGGCCGATGGATGCGCCACAGGCCGAACATTTGCCAAGCAAAAAAAGATAACTGAAGATCGGAATATTTTCATACCAGCGAATCGCGTGGCCACAAGCCGGACAACGCGAGCCCGGCAGCATCAGGTTAAATTTGTCAGCGGTCGGCACTTCGTGGCTGGCCAGCTCACTGCATTCGGCTTTCCACTGCGCCTCCAGCATGCGTGGCAGGCGGTAAATGACGACATTGAGAAAACTGCCGATTAGCAGACCCAGGATGCCAAGCAAGCTGGCGTCCAGCATTTGTGTCAATTGAGGAGAATCAATCAACATGCCAGTTCCCGCTCTGATATAAAAATATTTTTGTCACATCAATCAAGCAAATCACAGTAAAACCAATCGCTATTCTGTGCATTTTCCCAAACCTCGTAAAAAGATGTTTAATAAAATCTTCCCTCAACCATGCCCCAATAGAGTCAAGCAAATGCGCCAAGTTTAATGAATGATGCTGATCATATTGAAAGCAGACAAAGAATCAAATCAACATATTGGAACTGAATATGGCCTTGGGTAAGCCAGATGTATTTTTCCCTTTCGAGAATTTGAAATTATCCAAAACCTGTCGCGTCGGCCTACGGGTTGGTCACAGAATAATTGTTCATTGAAATCCAGCTATTGCGTGCCTTTTGTGGGCATGTTTGATTGCCAGTGGCTTTTGGGGATGGCAAGATTGCGATTGAGCACCTTTTCGTAGAAGGTTTGTCGTTGAGCTGAGCCGGGTGAGTTGACTGTGATGCTGCTACCCGGTGTTCCAGAAGACACTGCCGCGGCGCAAAGAGGGTGCGTTAAGGATCCACAATGACCGTTATCGTTCCTGTCACAACGCTCTCGCCTCTGGACTACGACGCGGCGTTGTTTGACCTTGATGGTGTTTTGACCCGAACCGCGAGCGTGCATGCCGCCGCTTGGAAAGCGCTATTCGATGGATTTCTCGAGAAGCGAGCCGCCAGCGCAGCCATGCCGTTCATTCCCTTTGATGTTGACGCCGATTACCTGAAGTATGTCGATGGCAAGCCGCGTCAGAACGGCGTGATGGCCTTTCTTGAGTCGCGCGGCATTGAGTTGCTCTTGGGGGCACCCGATGATGGTCCCAATGTACAAAGCGTGCACGAACTGGGCAAGCTCAAGGATCGGTATTTCCTGCAATACCTGGAAAAAAATGGCGTCGAACCTTATGAAGCGGCGATCGAGTTGGTGCGCACACTGCAGGCGCAAAACGTCAAAACTGCTGTCGTGTCCTCCAGCCGCAACTGCGCGGCGGTGCTGGAGGCCGCCGGTATTGCACGACTGTTTGATACGCGTGTAGACGGGAAGGATCTCGCCGGGCTCGAACTGAAAGGCGAGCCAGCTCCGGATGTCTTTCTGGAGGCAGCGCGGCGTCTCAGGGCAGAGCCTTCATGCAGCATCGTGTTTGAGGACGTGATTGCAGGCGTGCAGGCCGGTTTGGCCGGGTGATCGGAGTGGATCACCACCAGCACCCCCAGACGCTGCGCGATGCCGGCGCCGATGTCGTGGTGACCGATCTGGCGCAAGTCCAAGTATCCGTGGAGCCACCCACCGCATGGTCGCTGGTGTTCGATGGTTTTGACCCGTTGCAAGAAGGTCTTCGCGAAGCCTTGTGTACGCTGGGGAATGGCTATTTTGCAACGCGTGGCGCCAGCTCCGGGGCGCAAG
>JBLHZH010000320.1:0-3416 GCA_047629695.1 Rhodoferax sp. | reverse complement strand
GGCGCGACTCGGCAGCTGAGGGCACACCTGGTAGCACTAAGGTGTTGGTGATGGCCATTTTGCTGAGCCAGATTAGGAGCGGGGGCAAAGTTTGTGTCTCGCCGTTAAGGCATTCCAGCGTCAGGCGTGCCAGTCGAATGGCGTTTTCGGCGCGCTCGGTATAGCGCCCGAGCCAAAAAAGATTTTCTGCTGCCCGACTGGTCACCATCCGCTTGCGCTGGGCCAGCGAGGCCGGCGTCATGTGCGGTTGCAATAAGGTGCTGGTGTCGATATTACCCCGGGTCAACGCCCAGACATCTGCACTGCTACCGCCGCGTTGCATAGACGCTATATCGCCACCCGCGCCCGCTACGCGCGCCAGCCCGCCCGGTAAGACGCGCCATGATTGTGGGCCATCCGAGACGACAAAAACCCGCAGCACCACTGATCGGGGCCGCAGTTGTCCTTCAGGGCCGTCCTGTGTTTTGGCATCGGGGTCACCAGCCTGCCAGCTGGGCATTTGCGACAAGGGCAGGTAAGCCTGCACGGTGTACTCATCGCTTTGACGCGCGATCCGGACAGCCCAGTCATCGCGCTCACGCGCTGATAGCGTGCGTCCCAGCGTAGTTTCAAAACTGCCGTGCTGGAGCGAGCCGGAGTAGGTGGGCTTGATGGCGCAATCACGCAAGCGGGGCAAAGCCTCGGCCATGGCGGTTTGCTCGCCGCACCACCAGGTGGGCAGTGAGGGCAGCTGCAGTGCTTCTCCCAGCAGGTGCTGCGACAGGGCCGGCATGAAGCCCAGTAACGCGCTGGACTCAAGAAATGCCGAGCCCGGCGCATTGGCCACCAGCACATGGCCGGCGCGTATGGCTTGTAGCAAACCTGGTACGCCCAGTGTCGAGTCTGGCCGCAGCTCCAGGGGGTCCAGGTATTCGTCGTCGACCCGCTTGAGCAGGCCGTGCACCGGCACCAGGCCGGTAAGGGTTTTGAGGTAGAGGTGCTCGTCACGGACGATCAGGTCACTGCCTTCCACCAGTGTCAGACCCAAGTAACGCGCAAGGTAAGCGTGCTCAAAATAGGTTTCGTTAAAGGGGCCGGGTGTGAGCAGTGCCAAGTGCGCATCGCCGCCGGCCGGACTCATTTTTTTCATGCTCTCCATCAGGGCGCGGTAGGTGCTCGCCAGGCGTTGCACGCGCATCGTCTGAAACGCCTCGGGAAACTGGCTTGAAATCGCCAGCCGATTTTCCAGCAGATAACCCAGCCCGGAGGGTGCCTGGCAACGCTGGCCCAGCACCCACCAATTGCCGTCCGACCCGCGTGCCAGATCAAAGGCGGTAATGTGTAAATGGGTGCCCCCGACCGGCTGCACGTTGTGCATGGCTCTTAGGTAACCGGGATGGCCGTGGATTAGGGCGGGCGGCAATAAGCCCTGTGCCAGCAATTGCTGGGGCCCGTAGACATCAGCCATGATTTTTTCGAGCAGACGCATGCGCTGAATCACGCCGACTTCAATTTTTTGCCAGCATTCAGGCTCGATGATCAGTGGGAAAAGATCCAAAGACCAGGGCCGTTGCGGCCCGCCTTCATCGGCGTAGACGTTGTAGGTGACACCGTTGTCATGAATCTGGCGTTTCAGGTTGGCTGCACGCTGGTTCAGGTCGGCCGCACTTTGCGTCTCGATCGGGGCAAAGAATTGATCCCAGGTCCACGTCAATGCGGTGGGCGCAGCCTCGGAATGAAGCTCTTCACTGGGCTTCAGGAGCAGTTTTTGGTCTGCTTTGGGGCTGGTGGCCAGTGCGCGACCGTGCAATTCATCAAAGTGGCCAGGTTGGGCCGCACAGGCCCGGGCCAGTGCCAGTAGCTCGGTGGACTCGTTCATGGCAGTAGCGGTAGGGAGTTTGAGGAAAGCTTTCACAGCCTAACAGTATGCCAGCGCAGCCGGTTGCATTTTTTGAGACTGCTCATCTGGCCGTTTTAACGCTAAATCTACTTTACCGAAGCTTTGCTTTTTTGCTGCGTACTGACCCGAAATGCAGGCTCGGTCAGTTTTATGATACGGCCCAAGGCCAGAAACACCGTCACCCGTGCTGATCGTCTTTGCGCTTCCGGTATCGCCGGATCTTCTTGTAATGACGTCTAACGTGTGGCAATCCAAGCGGTTTTAGGCTGCCTCGACCTGCAGCCTTGCAGAGACAATCGCTTGTTGGCAATGGCCATCTCCCTTTGTAAAATTTTTTCAATCGCCTCGCCCTGATAAAGAGCAACTATGACGTCTTCCTTTTTAACAACATGGATCTGCGGCCTGGCTGTCGTCTCACTTTTGGGCTGCGGCGGTAGCGGGAGTAACAACACGGATGTCAAGCCTGCCGCACTGGGCGTCACCCCGGTTTCGCCGGCAACTGCGTCAGCGGTCCCGGTCACGGTCAGTACGGTCAAGGCGCAGCAGCGCGACCTGGCGGTTGCTATCAAGGCCTCTGGCACGGTGACACCCCTGACCAGCGTCGATGTTCGGGCTCAGGTCACCAGCGTGGTGGCGCAGGTCCACTTTAAGGAAGGACAATTTGTCAAGGCCGGCGATCTGCTTTTCACGCTGGATGCCCGCACCGATGAGGCAAATGTCAGCAAAGCTCGCGCGCAACTGGCGAAGGACCACGCGGCACTCGCCGACACCCAGCGCCAGTTTGCCCGTGCGCAGCAGTTGCTATCACAAAACTTTATCTCGCAAGGTGCCCTCGACACAAGTCAGGCCCAAGTGGACGCGCAGTTGGCCACCATCGCGGCTGACCAGGCGGCGATTGCCGCAGCCCGTGTGGCGCTGTCGTATGCGCGTATCATCGCCCCCCATTCTGGTCGTGCGGGTGCCGTCAATGTGTTTGCCGGTAGCGTTGTACAAGCCAACCTGACCCCGTTGGTGACGATCACGCAGCTGGACCCGATTGCGGTGTCCTTCAGTCTGCCCCAACGCAACCTGTCAGATATGCTGTCGGCCCTTAATGGGGGTGGGGCGGTGGTAAGTGCGAAGCTGGCTGATGGCGGTGGCCGCTTCAATGGTCGTCTGAAATTTGTCGACAACGCGGTTGATCCCAACTCGGGTACGGTCAAGGCCAAAGCCCTGTTTGACAACCCGGACAGCAAACTCTGGCCCGGTGCTTTTGTAGAGGTTGCACAGACCTTGCGGATTATGAAGGACGCGGTAGTGGTGCCGCAGGCGGCTGTGATTCAAGGCGCGCGTGGTACCACGGTCTATGTCATGCAGGAGGGTAAAGCGGTATTGAAGCCTATACAAGTTCTGTTAGCACAGAGTGATGATGTCGCGGTGCAAGGACTGGCGGTGGGGGATACCGTGGTGCTGGACGGCAAGCAAAACCTGCGCCCCGGTACGCCGCTGATTGAGCGCATGCGTGACAAGGCCAATGCCAGTGACGCGCCAGCCAAGG
>JBLHZH010000319.1:0-3419 GCA_047629695.1 Rhodoferax sp. | reverse complement strand
CAACCATGTCGTGTTTTCTCTGTGGCAAGCATCGCGCTCGTTCACAGATGAGCACACGCAAGATATTAGGCAAATCACAGGCGGTCTGCGCACCTTCTTGTAAGGCTGCAGACGAAGCCGCCGCAGGCTGACGACGCAGGCTATGCTTTTTCGCGACTCTACGGGTTGGTTGGACGGTCATCCCCGTCTCATTCTCACTCTTCTCAGTGCAGTTTGTCTGGGCTTGATGGCCTATGGTATGTATTTGCAGCATGTAGTGGGGCTCATCCCATGCCCGATGTGCATTGTTCAGCGCTATGCGCTTATTTTGATTGCTTTCATCGCCGGTTTGACGGCCCTAAGCCGTCGAAAAACTATTCACACCAGTGGTGCTATTTTGTTGGTACTCAGTGCCGGTTTTGGTGCGTTTGTCGCGGGCCGACAAAGCTGGCTGCAGTGGTTTCCGCCCGAGGTGGTGACCTGCGGCCGCGATTTCTACGGCATGATTGAAATGTTTCCCCTGCAGCGTCTCGTGCCCATGATCTTCAAAGGCGGCGGTGACTGCAGCAAGATTGACTGGACTTTTCTCGGCGGCTCCATCGCCAACTGGTCATTTTTGTGCTTTGTGGGCATTGCCGTTATGGCACTGATGATGGCCTGGCGAACCAGCCAGGCCCGGCGTTAAGACCGCTAACGCCAAAAATACTCTCCTATCTACGTGCGCGGTCTTCGTCTCTGCAAGCGAAGCGCGGTGGCTTATGACGTTTGAGATTACAGCTTCCCTAAATCTACAGCGGCAGCATATCCAACGATTCGTAGGTCTTTTTCAGCCAGTTTTTAACCCGCTGACGCTCCAGTAAACCCAATGCATCGGGGCCACTCCGGTTGTTCAGGGCCGACCAGAAACTGGCATTTTGGCGGTCAATTTTCCGCATGCTGATTTCGTGTAGTTGCGCCAATGTCAGTACCCGCGCACCCAAAGTCAACGCTTTTTCAAGCGCAAGGGATTTTTCTAGTTGCGAAAAATCGCTGCCCCGTCCCTGGTTTTTAACCACAAAGTAGTTCGGTCCACTGACAAAGGTGTTGACCAACTGACCCAACAGATCAACCGAATCCTTGCCGGCATCGGCCACATGCCAAAAATTCACTGTGACGCCGAGTTCGGCCATCACCGTGAATAAATCAGAGTCGCGAATCCAGCGCGTGAGCGGGGCCGAGGTCTGCGCTGCTAGGTCGACGATGACGCTGACGGGTTGTGTCCCGTTGGTGGGCGTTTCTTCAAAGGCACTGGCAATCAGGTCGAGGCCTTCATAGGTGTCGACCACGACCGGGGCGGCATAGCTGGCATAAAAACGGGTGAAAGAGGTGTGCGAACGGTCAGTGTCAAAGCCGACAAAGGGCCGATTCTTGTCAATGAAATACTGGGCCAGAATGCGAGAGACGACTGATTTGCCGACCCCGCCTTTTTCGCCGCCAATAAAGTTAAGTGAGCGCATGCTGTGGTTGTCCTGTGGGTTGTCGCTGGATAAAAGCGCATTAGCATACCCTCAAAATCGGGCCGACTTGCGCTGGAAGTCAGGTGTTCAGTTCAGCCTTTTGACCAGTACTTGGCTTTTGCGATCCCAGTTGTATTTGCGCTTTCTGGCCTCCGGCAACCATTCTGGATCGACCAGCGTAAAACCGCGCTTTAGAAACCAGTGGGTGGTGCGGGTGGTCAGTACAAAAATACTCTCCAGCCCCTTGGCCTTGGCGCGTTGCTCGATGCGCTTCAAAATACGCTCGCCATCGCCTTGCCCCTGGACTTGCGGCGAGACCGTCAGCGCGGCCATTTCGGCGGTTCTCTTTTCGGGGTAAGGATAGAGCGCGGCGCAGGCAAAAATGACACCGTCATGTTCAATCACCGTGTAGTTACCTAGGTCACGTTCGATTTCGGTCGGGCTGCGCTTGACCAGGGTGCCGTCTTTCTCAAACGGCTCAATCAACTGCAGGATGCCGCCGACATCGTCGACCGTGGCCTCGCGCAGGCTCTCCAGCTTCTCATCCACCACCATGGTGCCAATGCCGTCATGCTCATAGACCTCTAGCAAAATAGCACCATCTATCGCAAACGGAATGATGTGACTGCGCTCGACTCCGCCCTTGCAAGCTTTGACGCAGTGCTGCAGGTAAAAGGCCGTGTCAGTCGGCTGGTTGGCGGCCGGCAATTCGGCCAGCAGTTTCTCTGCCGCGGCCAGCGGTAATTCAGTGTCAATCGGGTTGTCTTCGCTCTCGGGCTCGCCGGGAAAAACGCGAATACCGGGTACTTCAGTCACAAACAGCAGTTTATCGGCCTGCAAGGCGGTGGCCACCGAGGTAGCGACCTCTTCCATGCTTAGGTTAAAGGCCTCCCCCGTGGGTGAAAAACCAAACGGCGAGAGCAGCACCATGGCGCCAAAGTCCAAGGTGCGCTGGATGCTGGCAGTATCCACCTTTCGCACCAGACCAGAGTGCTGAAAATCCACCCCATCCACAATGCCGACTGGGCGTGCGGTTAAAAAGTTGCCCGAGATCACCCGTACAGTGGAGCCGGCCATGGGTGTATTGGGCAGGCCTTGGCTGAAAGCCGCCTCAATCTCGTAACGCAACTGGCCGGCGGCCTCCTGGGCGCAGTCCAGCGACACGCTGTCGGTGATGCGCATGCCGCGCGCATAGCGTGGCGTGTGGCCCTTGGCCAGCAGTTGCTCATTGACCTGGGGCCGGAAACCATGAACCAGCACCACTTTGACCCCCATGCTCTGAATCATGGCCAGGTCTTGTGCCAAATGCGGCAATTTACCGGCGGCAATCGCCTCGCCGGCAATACCGACAACGAAGGTCTGGTTACGAAACTTGTGAATATAAGGCGCCACCGAGCGGAACCAGGGCACAAAGGTAAAGTTAAAAACTGAGGACATTAATTCTGAAGTGAGGGGTAAGCGGATAATTGGACAAAGCCCACCCCATTGATTTTGACCGAAGTTTTGCTCTTGTCCTCCATTCCCTTGAAAATCGACTTTCCCGAATCCCTGCCTGTCTCCGCGCGACGCGATGAAATCATGGAGGCAATGGCACAGCACCAAGTCATCATTGTCTGCGGTGAGACCGGCTCCGGCAAGACCACTCAGTTGCCCAAAATTGCTCTCGCCATGGGACGTGGCAAGCTCAACTACCCATCTGGTCGTGGCAAATTGATTGGTCACACCCAGCCGCGCCGCATTGCTGCCAGTAGCGTAGCCAAGCGGATTGCCGAAGAGCTCAAGACGACCCTGGGTGATGTCGTGGGTTTCAAGGTGCGGTTTCAGGACCGGTTGAGCCGCGACTCCTCCGTCAAACTAATGACCGACGGTATTTTGCTGGCCGAAACGCAAACCGACCCACTGCTTAACGCCTATGACACCATCATCATTGACGAAGCCCACGAA
>JBLHZH010000318.1:0-3422 GCA_047629695.1 Rhodoferax sp. | reverse complement strand
TGACCCGACTGGCAGTAGCCGCACTGAGGCACATCGTGTTTGATCCAGGCCACCTGCAAGGGGTGCGTGTTGTTTTTAGACAAGCTCTCCACCGTGGAGACCTTTTTTCCTTCAACGCTGGACAACAGGGTCATACAGGAACGTACAGGCACCCCATCCAGATGCACCGTGCAGGCGCCGCACAGCGACATACCGCAACCAAATTTGGTACCGGTCAGGCCCAGTTCATCGCGGATGACCCACAACAAGGGGGTATCGGTCTCGGCATTGACGGTCACAGCCTTGCCGTTGATTTGAAATTGAACACTCATGGGGGTACCTCCAGAAAAAAAAGGGGGGGGGGAAATTAGGGGAGAAGCAGACGATGGACGCAGGCGCAATAGCTTTTATTTACCTATGGTCATTTTAGAATAATTTGACAAACATCATTTTTTATCGCGATAAAACTTTTATTTCATCAATTTTCATTTTTAAAAAAATAGAAATTTACGAATTATTTTCAGGAAAACTAAAATTCAGGAAGTCATGAACTACCACGCTATGCCCGCAGCGACGAGAGGCTGTACCGGCTTGCCTATACTGAACCTATGACCTCACTTGCCGACCTCCGAAAAAGCTACGAGCGCGCCGAACTCAATGAAGACGCCTCGCATGCCGACCCCCTGCTTCAATTTGAGCAATGGCTGACACAAGCCATTGACGCTGAAGTGCCCGAACCCAATGCCATGACCGTGGCCACTGTCGCCAGCAATCTTCGACCCAGCACCCGGGTCGTGCTGATCAAGGGCTTTGAAGCGCGCGGCATCACCTGGTTTACCAACTATGACAGCCGCAAGGGCCAGGAACTGGCGGGCAATCCGTTTGCCGCCCTACAATTTCATTGGGTCGAGCTGGAGCGGGTGGTACGCATTGAAGGCGTGGTGGAAAAAATAAGTGACGAAGAAAGCGACGAGTACTTTCACAGCCGCCCGCTGGACTCGCGTATTGGCGCCTGGGCCTCACCGCAGAGCCAAGTGATCTCTGGGCGTGCCGTGCTGGTGGCCAATGCCGTCGAATACAGCGCCCAGTTTTTACTCAACCCTCCGCGGCCCCCGCACTGGGGCGGCTACCGCCTGAAACCTGATCACTGGCAATTCTGGCAAGGCCGCAAGAGCCGCCTGCATGACCGACTTCGCTACACCCTGACCGCGGACAACGAGAGCACCCCAGCTGCTACGCCAGTCTGGCTGCGCGAACGCCTGGCGCCCTGAGCATGACCCCAATGGCCAATTACAGATAGGCCACCAGGGCGATCACCAGTGAGATCGTGACCATGCCCAGCACCGTCGACACCGCCATACTCGCGGTCACCAAGTCTTGTGCCACGCCATAACGCTGCGAAAACATGAACACATTGGCGCCCGTCGGCAACGAGGCCGACACCACCATGACCGTCAGGGGCAAGCCACTGACACCGACCCAGACACTCAGGCCGGCCACTAGGGCCGGGAACACCAGGTTTTTAGCCAGACTCAGGCCCAGCGCGCCTTTGAGGTGCTGGCCCACTCGGACCTGCGTCAGTGTCACACCGACCAGTACCAGCGCCAGCGGACCGAACGCGCTACCTAGCAACTGCAGCGGCCGGTCCAGCACATCGGGAATCATCAGACCGGTCTGCGCAAATAACAAACCACTGATGATGGGCAGCGGCACCGGGTGAATCAGGCCGCTGCGTGCGGCACGCAGCACGGTCAGTAGCATGTGCCGGGGACCACCAGCCCCCGCGACCGCGCGCTCGCGCGCCACAATCAACTCCAACACGACGGTGGCGATGGTCAGCAACACCAGGGCATGCACGGATATCAGCGTGAATAGTGTCACCAGTCCAGCCTCACCATAAGCCAGTCCTACCAATGGAATGCCAATCGCCACGGTGTTACTGAAAGTCGCCGCCAGCGCCAGCACGGCAGCCCGTCGTGTCAACCCCTGCCAAAGCAGCAAACTGCCAAATAACAACAGTGCAGCGACAAAATACATGGCGACCGGTTCAAAGTCGAGTTGCTCCACATGGACCCCGCTCATGGTACGAAAAAGTAGGGCCGGGGTCAGCACCATGAACACCAAATTCGATAAGTCTTTAGTGGCTTCAGCCCTTATCCAGCCTAAACGACCAGCTATTAAACCAATAGTAATAAGCAAAACCACAGGCAACAAGGAAGAGAAAACAGGGTTGTTCATCGGCAGCTGTACAAACGCAAAGTCGATAGCGTAGCAGTCGCGATTGTCTACGCCGGGTCAAGCGGCGCCCCTAGAATGACAGGGTGTACAACTAATTCGGCGTTCACTGTGCGCCTCTTATGGAAATAGCCTTACTTTTCGCCCTCATCCTGCTCAACGGCGTATTTGCCATGTCTGAAATCGCGCTGGTCACCGCGCGCAAGGCAAGACTCCAGAAACTGGTTGATGAGGGCGACAGCGCTGCCATCGCGGCAGTCAAACTTGGGGAGGACCCCACCCGCTTTCTCTCCACTATCCAGATCGGCATCACCTCCATCGGTATCCTCAATGGCATTGTCGGCGAGGCGGCGCTGGCACCACCATTGGCGCATTGGCTGGTTAGCATCGGGATTCCCGAAGCGCAGGCAGCCTACGCCGGGACAGGGTTGGTGGTTATTTTGATTACCTATTTCACCATTGTGCTGGGTGAGTTGGTGCCCAAACGGCTGGGGCAAACCAATCCGGAAACTGTAGCCCGATTGGTTGCCAAGCCCATCAGCTTTCTCGCCGGCGCCACCAAGCCGTTTGTGCGCCTGCTATCGGGCTCCACTAACGGGCTGCTGCGACTGCTGGGCGTCAAGGAGCGGACCGGCTCCGACATGACTGAAGAAGAAATTCATGCGGTGCTGGCCGAAGGCACCAGTGCTGGTCTTATCGACTTCCATGAACACACAATGGTGCGCAATGTGTTCCGGCTGGACGACCGGCAAATTGGTTCCCTGATGGTGCCGCGTGGCGACGTGGTCGTCCTCGATATCAACCTGAGTTTTAAGGAAAACCTGGAACGCATTGATGAATCCGACCATGCCCGTTTTCCCCTGGTGGACGGCAGCATGGAAAACATCTTGGGCACCGTCAACGCACGGCAACTACTGTCCATGGTGGCACATGGTGGCACGCCGGACCTCAATCACAATTTGCGCCCACCTTTGTATGTACCAGAAACACTGACTGGACTGGCATTGCTGGAAAACTTTCGCTCCTCCGACGTGCATATGGCGTTTGTGATTGACGAGTACGGCGAGGTGCAAGGTATTGTGACGCTGCAGGATCTGATCGAGGCCATCACCGGCGAGTTCCTCGCCAGCGACGCCGAGACTTCCTGGGCGGTACAACGCGACGATGGCTCTTGGTTACTGGACGGGCACATTCCCGTGCCTGAATTA
>JBLHZH010000317.1:0-3425 GCA_047629695.1 Rhodoferax sp. | reverse complement strand
GTGTGCCGTATATCTATACCCATGCATAAAGACAATCGCAACACTTCGCAAACCTTGTTTGTACTGTGCGCGCAAATCCTGCGCCAGTTGAGATTCATTCAACGACTCAACCAGATCACCATGCGCACCCATGCGCTCTTGTGCTTCCACCACGGCACTGTACAAAAGTTCAGGCAATTGAATATGACGGTCAAAAATTCGTGGACGATTTTGGTACGCTATCCGCAAGGCATCTCGAAACCCCCGCGTGGTCACAAGCAAAGTAGGTACACCTTTGCGCTCTAGCAGGGCGTTGGTTGCGACGGTCGTTCCCATCTTGACGCACGCCACCCGGTCAGCAGGCACCGGCTCCCCGTTCTTGAGCCCCAGTAAGTAGCGAATGCCCGCGACGGCTGCGTCGCTATAGTGCTCAGGGTTCTCGCTAAGCAACTTGTGTGTGACCAACGAGCCATCGGGGCTCTTGCCAACAACATCGGTGAACGTGCCGCCACGGTCAATCCAAAATTGCCAGAGTTTTTTATCAAGGGGACTAGTGGTGTTTTGCATGGTAATTTCCTTGTGCAGGCTGAGTCGTCTCAGCAGGGAGCCGTCCGGCTGGTGCTATATGTTTCGCGGTAGCCACAGCACCAGATCAGGAAAGAAGAAGATGATCAGCACGGCACCGAGCATCAGGAGGAACATCGGCAACGCTGCACGCGCCAAGTAGGTCAACTGGTGGCCGGTCAGACCCTGCAGGACAAACAGGTTTAGGCCCACGGGTGGCGTGATTTGAGCGACTTCGACGACCAGAACCACGAAAACACCAAACCAGATCAGATCCAGTCCGGCGGCTTGCACTGTCGGCAGCAGCACACCAATGGTGAGTACAACCATGGATATTCCGTCCAGGAAGCAGCCCAGGACGAGAAAAAAGAGGGTCAGGCATAGCACCAAAACCAACGGTGACAGCTCCATAGCACCAATAAATTCAGCGAGATGACGCGGCAACCCCACAAAGCCCATGGCCAAGGTTAAAAATGCGGCACCAGCCAGGATCAGGCCAATCATGCAGTAAACCCGGCAGGCTGCGGCGAGCCCCTCACTGAACAATTTCCAATTCAAGCTGCCCTCCAGGCGCGACAGCACCAAGGCCCCAAGCACCCCAAGGGCGGCAGCTTCTGTTGCAGTGGCAACACCTGAATAAATGGAGCCCAGCACTAGGCCGATCAGCGAAATCACCGGAATCAGGTGCCTGACGGCGAACAGCTTTTGGCCCAAGTTCATATCCGCGTCAGCGGCTGGTACCTTGTCCTTGTTGAGCAGTGACCAGATGACGATGTAACCCATGAACAGCCCGGCGAGCAGCAGACCGGGCCCAATGCCAGCCAAGAAGAGTTTCGCAATCGACACATCGGCCGCTACGCCATAAACAATCATGATGATCGAGGGCGGAATCAACAACCCCAAGGTGGCGGCCCCCGCTAAAGTGCCAACGGCCAGCAACTCGGGATAGCCCCGCTTGCGCAGTTCAGGCAGGGAGATACGGCCGATCGTGGCGCAAGTCGCGGCCGATGAGCCGGAAACCGCTGCAAATATGGTGCAACCAATGACGTTGACATGCAGCAATCGTCCGGGCAAGTGGTTGAACCACGGCGCCAGACCCTTGAACATGCTCTCGGTGAGGCGGGTACGAAAGAGTATTTCCCCCATCCAGAGGAAAAGCGGCAAGGCAGTCAGGGTCCAACTCGACGCTGCGCCCCAGATCGTCAGTACCATGGCATCGCCAACGGGGCGTGAGCTAACAAACTCCATGGCAATCATGCCGACTGCCAGCAGCGACAGCCCGATCCAGACACCTGAGCCCAAAATGAGGAATAGCAAGATTACCAAGCCAAGTGCCAGAAGAACATCCATGGTTTTTTTCTCTTTTATGGGTAAAGCCGAAGTGGCGCGCAGGACGTTAGCGCCCTTACTCAGCGCGCGTGGCTATATCTGCTGATTCGTGAAAAAACGCCTGCCCTCGCAGGCGGTTTACGAGGGCGTGTAAAAAAGCGACAGCAAAGCCAATTGTTCCCAGCGCCATGCTGAGCTGGGGAATCCACATCGGTGTGGCATCGCCCGTGGGCGCTACGTCGTGATAAAGGTGCGAAAGCCACACCAGCCGGCAAGAGAACCATGCCAGGTAGACCGAGATCAGCAAACCGATGCCGAGCCCCCAGTAAACCAAGATGACCCTGATGCGGGACCCCACGTTATCAATCACACTGGTCACGCGAATGTGGTCACCGTGCATCAAAGCCGAGGGCAAAGCCAAAAAGAAGGCGGCGGCAATCAAGTAACCTGCATAGCCGTCCAACCCGGTGATGCTCCAGCCGTCCACTAGGCGGGTCGCGATATTGAGGGTGATGGCCAGTAAAGCCCCCACCATGGACAGGCACGCGAGGACTAAAAGGACACGATAAAAAAGCTTGGCGAAATAATCCATACGCATCATCTCCAGAAACAGGCAGTATCAGGAGCGCCACAGGGCCGAATAGCAGGCATGCAGCGCGGGTAACTACAGGGAGTTTATTTCTTGCTGTAAGCGTCGATGATGGTCTTGCCATCGGTACCGGCTTTCGCCAGCCATTCAGCCGTCATTGTCTTGCCAATCACTGCCAGAGCTTGTTTTACGCTATCGGCAGGTTCGGCAATCGTGACGCCGTTGGCCTTGAGAATCGCGATCGAGTCGGCGTCGACTTTTTCGCTTGCAATCCAGCCGCGCTGCTCCGCCGCTTCTGCCGCTTTCAACACCGCCTCTTGCATTGGCTTATCGAGCGCGGCAAATGCCTTCACGCTAACCGCGGTCACATTGTGTGGCAACCAGCCGTTGACCGGATAGAAATACTTGACCTGCTCGTACAATTTACCGTCTGCACCACTGGCGCTAGAAGTCAGGAAATTGTTGGTGGCACCGGTCGCCAGCGCCTGACCCAGTTCGGGCAATTGAATGGTGACCGGTGAGGCTCCCAGCATCTGGGCGATCTTGGTAGTGGCGGGATTGTAGGCTCGCATCTTGGAGCCTTTGAAGTCCTCCGCACTGGTAATCGGTTTGACAGAATAAAGCGACTGGCCGGGCCATGGAACCGAGAACAGCATCTTGATGCCTTGCGCAGCCAGTACTTTGGCCTGTACCGGCTTGGCTGCTAAATAAAGGCGCCTTGAATCGGCATAACTGGTCGCAAGGAATGGAATTGAATCCACACCAAACAGTAAATTTTCGTTAGTCAAGCCAGAAATAATAAACTCGCCGGCAGGCGCCATACCACTCTGGATCGCGCGCTTGATCTCGGGCTGTTTGAACAGCGAACCGCCCGGATGCAGGGTAATCTTGAGCTTGCCGCCAGTCATTTGTTCGACGTCCTTGGCAAACTGTGCCACGTTCTGGGTCTGAAAGGTATTGGCGC
>JBLHZH010000316.1:0-3426 GCA_047629695.1 Rhodoferax sp. | reverse complement strand
CTTGTTATCGGCCGTACCGGTCAGATTCCAGAAGCGCAACTCGGCGGCATGGGTGCCACTTTTATCACCGCGCGAGATGAAAGCGGTATTTGTAACTGCCAGGGTTTTCAAGGCTGCCACAATATCCATCCCTTTTGTTTTGGCCGGATCAGAGGCCGGGCCAATCAGCACGAAGTCGTTGTACATCACGGGAAAACGCTTGACCGCAAAGCCCTCGGCCACCACTTTTTCTTCTGCCACCTGATCATGCACGAACAGCACATCAGCATCGCCGCGGCGCCCCATGTCAATCGCCTGACCGGTTCCCAAGGCCACCACTTTGACATCAATGCCACTGTCTTTTTTGAATACCGGCAGCAGCTGTGCAAACAGGCCTGACTGCTCGGTCGAGGTGGTGGAAGCCACCACAATGGACTGCGCCTGTGCCCCCACCGAAGCAGCCAAGACCATCGACAACGCAGCATAATGCAACAAGATCAGAGGCTTAAAATTCAACAAACGTTTTTTCACACAAGTTCTCCTTTAACAAACAAATAGGCCGCCGGGTACTGCTCTTGCAGTAATGGCCCGCTAAAAAAATCGGCCACTGGTAAATCAGCCAGTACCCGACCGTGCTCCAGATAAATGACCCGGCTCGCGAGACGTTTGACCTGACCCAAGTTGTGACTGGAAAAGACCAACGTCATGGCCGCAGCACTGTGACCAAACTCGTCAATCAGCGCTTCAACTTCGCGTTTGGCATGGGGGTCCAGACTGGCGGTAGGCTCATCCAGCAGCAAGACATGGGGCGCCATGGCCCAGGCCCGCGCCAGTGCCACGCGTTGCTGCTGGCCGCCCGAGAGTTTGCGCGCCGGGCGCTGCGCCAAATCGGTCAAACCCACCCGACCCAATGCGACCAACGCCAGCGCCTTGGCCTGAGCCCAGGGTGTGCCGCGCAACCACAAACCCAGCGCGATATTGCTTTGTACAGACAGACGCAGCAAGTGCGGTCTTTGAAACAACATCGCCTGACAGCGTGTCGTGTCACTCACCACCTGGCCTGCCGTGGCCGCCGTCAGTCCATGCAACAAGCGCAGCAAGGTACTCTTGCCCGACCCATTGGCGCCGACCAGCGCTACCCGTTCGCCAGGGGTAATCGTCAAGCTCACATCGGTCAAGGCCCGGACGGCGCTGACAGGTCGGCCAAAATGAACACTGGCGCTCGACAGACTGAACACTGGCGTCATGCGTTTGCTGCAACGCTACGACTGCCCGCTTCGCGCGCGCCGTCAGGGCCACCTTCGTTGTTTTCAGTGCGCTCACGCCAATGGCGGACCCCGGCAATCAACGTGTTGAGGAACAACACCACACCCAACAGAATCAATCCCAGCCCCAGCGCCAACGGCAAGTCACCTTTGCTGGTTTCGAGCGCAATGGCAGTCGTCATGACGCGCGTGAATCCATCAATATTGCCACCCACAATCATCACCGCACCGACCTCGGAGACGGCCCGTCCAAACGAGGCAATGCCCACCGTGAGCAGGGCATAGCGCTCATCCCAGGCCAGCAACAGACTGCGCATCAGGGGTCTGGCACCCAATGAACGCAGTTGCTCGCCATGGGAGCTCTCAGCGTCTTCCACCACTTGGCGCGTCAGCGCCGTGACCACCGGCAGCACCAGCACCGCTTGTGCCAGCACCATCGCCTTGAAACTGAAAAGCCAGCCTAAAAATCCCAGCGGTCCGGTGCGTGACAGCAACAAATAAATGACCAGACCCACCACCACCGAGGGCACTGCCAAAAAAGTATTGAGCAGTGTCAACACCCCCCCCCGACCCGGAAAACGGGCGACCCCCAGCCAGGCTCCCACGACCAGACCCAACCCGCAGGCCAGTATGCAGGCCGTGGCACTGACGGCCAGGGAGCGGCCCACGATGGTCAGCAAGACCGAATCAAGGGAGAGAATGAGTTGTAGCGCGGTGCTGGCACTATCGGTGAAAGACGTCATAAATTGCGGTATCGTAGCTGTCGACTTAATTACCGGCGATATGAACCACTGTGCATAGGCTCCAATTCCATTACACCCTCTCGCGCGACAGCAGTCCGGCGCTGGTACGAAACCCCTTGATTGACTTGCTGCAGGCGGTCAGCATACAAGGTTCGATCTCGGCCGGCGCCCGCGCGCTGGGCCTGTCATACCGCCATGTCTGGGGTGAACTCAAACGCTGGGAAAAAGAACTGGGCAATGAACTGGTGGTGTGGGAGAAAGGCCAATCGGCCCGGCTAACCACGTTTGGTGCCAAGCTAATGTGGGCCGAGCGCCAGGCACAGGCGCGCCTGGCACCGCAAATTGAAGCCTTACGCAGCGATCTGGAGCGCGCTTTTGCCGTCGCCTTTGATGCGAATGCCCATGTCGTCACACTTTACGCCAGCCATGACGACGCTTTGAGCGCCCTGCGCGAGCACGCGCTGCTGCAAACCGACAGCCACGGCCCGTTGCATCTGGACATTCGCTTTACCGGCAGCGTCGATGCGATTCGTGCCCTAAATGAAGGACGCTGCGTGATGGCAGGTTTTCACACATTAAAAAACAGCCAGCCCAGGACGCTGACCGAGCGCACCTACAAACCCCTGCTGCAACCGGGCCAGCATAAAATCATTGGCTTTGCCGAACGCACGCAAGGCCTCATCGTGGCAAAAGGTAACCCACGCGACTTGCAATCTCTGGCTGATTTATCGACGCGCCAGGCCCGCTTTGCCAATCGGGCTTTGGGTACCGGTACGCGAGTGGTGCTGGACGAATTACTGGCCCAAGCAGGGTTAACCACGGCGGACATCAATGGCTACACCCACACCGAACCCTCACACGCTGCCGTCGCTCATGCCGTCGCCGCAGGGCAGGTTGATGCCGGTCTTGGCATTGCCGTCGCAGCAGAACGTGCGGGCCTAGACTTTGTACCACTGGCACAGGAACGCTACCACTTGGTCTGTCTGAAATCAGTCTTGCCGCAACCTGGTATCCAGGCCTTGCTGCATCTGCTGAAAACACCTGCATGGCAAACGCAGGTCACCGCCATTGCGGGCCACACAGCGAGTCAGAGTGGCGAGGTGCTGTCGCTGCGTCGTGTCTTGCCTTGGTGGGACTTCAGCACGAGAAAATCGTACGCGACAAGCAGCCCCTGAGGCCGAACGCACACAACGTCTCCAGCACGCGAAGCCAGTGCACCCGCATTGCCTTTTCAATATGCTGGTGTTGTGACGTAAGAGCAAAAGGCTTGACAAGTTACTTTACATAAGTTAACATTGGATCGCCCCGTTGATGGCATAACGAAAGTTCGCCGTGAGGCGTTGGGTTACTACGTAACCATTACTTGCAGCTCCTGCTGTAAAACCATGCAACGCGACAAGTCGCACCGCATATCGTTATTACCCACGGTAATTTTTTCT
>JBLHZH010000315.1:0-3426 GCA_047629695.1 Rhodoferax sp. | reverse complement strand
TGCCACCCGTGTGGCGAGCGTGCGGGCCTGCCAAACCTTTGATATTGTGATTTCTCCGACCGCATCGATGCCAGCTTTTGCAGCCGAACTGCCCTCGCCTACCAACGACCCGCTGCGTCCTCTGGAACACATTGGTTTTACTGTGCCCTACAACATGTCAGAGCAGCCAGCGGCCTCCATCAACTGCGGCTATACCGGCAGCGGTTTGCCGATTGGCCTGCAAATTGCAGGTCAGCGCTTTGATGATCTTAGAGTATTGCAGGTGGCCCATGCTTTTGAATTGCTGCGCGCGCCGCAGCGCCCCTGGCCCCAACCACCCGTCGCCTGAAACGGCGCACCGGGCTTACTCCGACGCCGCAGCGTGCACCTGGTCGTAGCGGGGCTGGGGTGGCATATCGGACAGATGCTGGGTATCAGCCCAGCTGAGAATGTCCATGCGCTCACCCGTGATGCGGACACGACTTAGGCCCGCGTTCGGAATCTCACTCTGCCTTGGTCCTGACAAAGGCATGCCGCGTGCGCTGCGGTAAATCATATCAAGCACGCCACCGTGAGTTACCACCACCAGCGTTTGTAACGGATGGGCCCGCACCAGCGTCTGCACCGCGTCCATCACACGGGCGTGAAGTTGCAAGCGGCTCTCCCCGCCTTCGAACGCGGAGTCAGCTTCAAACCGGAGCCACTGCGCCCAGGCGACGGGATAGCGGGTTTGAATCTCGCTCGCCTGCAGGCCATCAACCAAGCCAAAATCCTGCTCACGCAGTGCAGGAGCCAGCAGCATGTTGCAGGCATAGGCCGGCAGGCTAAGTTGACCAATGGGCAAAGCCGTCTGCTGGGCACGAATCAGGTCGCTGCAGACCAGCAGGTGGGCCGCCTCGCCCGCTAGGCGCACACCCAAACGATGGGCCTGCTCATGCCCAATGGCATTGAGCGGTACATCAACCTGGCCTTGAAACCGCAGTTCACGGTTCCAGTCGGTTTCGCCATGGCGGATAAGGATGAGTTCTGTCATTCCACGGCGTCCTGAGGCTCAAGGTCGGGCGCGGGCGGCAACTTGATAATCATCACCGGCACACCAGCTGAATGCAACACCTCGTTGGAGACCGAGCCCAGCAACGCGCTGCGCAAAGAGCTCATACCGCTGGCCCCCATGACCACCATTTCACACTGGAAGCGCTGCAAAATATCGATCAGGCTATTGGCTGGGTCGCCTATCACCACTTCGCTCTCAAAAGTGATATTGGTCTGCTGCAGCAGCGCTTGGGCGGCTTTCAGCGTGTGCGCGCCGGCCGCTGCACTGACCTCTTCGATCACCTGCGGATCGTGCGCGACCACCAACTCGTACAGAGTGGCGGGCTCTTGGACATTGGCCAGCACCATGCTGCTGTCCAAACCGGACTGCGCCAGACGGATGGCGAATCGAACCGCCTCCAGAGAAACAGCGGAACCATCCACGGGCAATAATATTTTCATGTTTTTTCCTAGGGCAATGTCAATAACTTCAAGTGTTGCACTTTTTCAATCAGCCGCACATTCACCAACGGGGAAACAAAATTATCAACCTCACCTCCGAGTGAGGCAATTTCACGCACAAAGGTGCTGGAGATGAACTGGTACTTGTCGCTCGGCGTCAGAAAAACTGTCTCGACATCGGGCATCAGACTGCGATTCATACCCGCGAGCTGAAACTCGTAGTCAAAATCCGTGACGGCTCGCAGACCGCGCACCATCGCCTGGGCACCACGCGCCAGCACAAAATCACGCAGCAAGCCGGAGAAGCTGGCCACTTCAACCTGGGGGTAAGCCTGAACCGCCTCCCGTGCCATCTCAATTCGCTCGTCCAGCGAGAACATGGCTTTTTTGTGGTGGCCTGCGGCTACAGCCACGATCACGTGGTCAAACAACTGCGTGGCCCGCCGGATTAGGTCTTCGTGACCCAAGGTCAGCGGATCAAAAGTACCGGGATAAACAGTAGTCACCTGCTTTGCCATGATGTGCCGCCTGTGGTTGAGTGGTTCAGTCCAAATATTATGCAGTGCTGGCCACAACCGGAGCCGGGCGCTTAAGCAAATGGGCGTGCACAGCACCGGCCTTCAAGTGCCGGTGAAGTTGCAGTCCGGCATCCTCCAATTGGGCATCGTGCCACAGAACAGGCGCTTCCAGATAGACAAAACCATCGGCGGCAACGGCACGCCCGGCAGCTTGCAGTGCCGCTTCGAACAACACCGAGTCAAACGGCGGATCAATAAAGATAATGTCCATGCTGGCCGGGTCTAGTTGCTTGAGGGCAGCGATCGCATCGCCGCGCACGATTTGGGTGGCACTGGCCTGCAACTGGGTCTGAATGCGCTTGAGCTGCGCGACCAGCGCGCTGTCCTGCTCAATCAGTGTGACTTCTTTGGCACCACGTGAGGCGGCCTCAAAGCCCAGCACGCCGGTGCCGGCAAAGGCATCAATACAACGCCAACCGGTCAGGTCCTGGCCAAGCCAGTTGAACAGCGTCTCACGTACGCGGTCGGGTGTGGGGCGCAGGCCAGGTCGGTCGGCAACAGCAAGTTTGGTGCGTTTCCAGAGGCCGCCAATAATGCGCACTTCATGGCTTTGTTCTACCGCATGCCTGGGCACGCGGGGTTTGCGGGGGAGTTCGGATTTCTTTTGCTTCATTGGCAAAGCTTAACCCAAGCGCCTAGGCCTTATTTGACAACCTCGGCCCCGCCCACGACCACTGTCACCATGTTGGTCGGCTGCAGTTTACGGGCAAAGGCGGCACGAATGTCGGCCAGGCTCACCTGCTCAACCTGCTGCGTCCAGGTCTCCAGGTAATTCAGCGACAAATTGTTCCAAGCGATGTTGGCAATGTTGTCGAGCAGCTTGCGGTTGCTGTCCACGCGCAGGGCGAAGCCGCCGATCAGATTGTCTTTGGCCGCCTGCAGTTCTTCAGCAGTCGGACCATCCGCCACAAACTTCGTCACCACATCGCGCGACACCTGTACCGCCTGATCGGCCTGGTCTGGCCGGGTTTGCAGGCCCAGGGTAAAGGCCCCGGCGTGCAGGCCCGGCGCAAAGTAGCTGTAAACGCTATAGCTCAAACCGCGTTTTTCACGCACCTGCGTGGTCAAGCGTGAAACAAAGCCACCCCCACCCAAAATGTAGTTGCCGACTGTCAAGGCAAAGTAATCGGGGTCATCGCGCTTGTAGCCGGGCTGGCCCATCAGCACATGGGCCTGCGCTGAATCAAAAGCAATACGCAGGTCTGCCGACTGCTTCAATGGCGCTACCTCGACCACCGCAGGCAGAGGGGCACAGGCCTGGGCTGCGGTCGGTAGATGAGCAAACAGTTGCGTCACCAGCGCATCAGCCTGCGTCCGGTCCACTGCGCCGACCAGGGTCACCTTGGCCCGACAAGGCTGAATTTGTGCGCCATAA
>JBLHZH010000314.1:0-3429 GCA_047629695.1 Rhodoferax sp. | reverse complement strand
GCAAAGTGCGGCGATCAACGCTGATTTGCGCTCTCGCTATGAAAAATTCGGTATCGGCGAGATCATGCCTGAGCACGATTTCAACGTGCAGCGCGACCAGCTAATACCCGGTCGCCCCGGCATGCTGGCGAACTTCTCGGCCATCGAGCGCCATGCTGACAGCGTGGCGTCCATCTCCGGTCGTACAGTCGCGCTCTCGGGCGGGCATAGTATGGAGGTCGACCTGCTGCTCTGGGGTACGGGCTACAGCGTGGACCTGTCGTACTTCGAAGCCCCAGAGATCGCGGCGATCCGCACGCTCAATGCGCTGGCCGCACGTTGCGGGTGCATCTTTCGAAGCCTCGATGCCTCCAACCTGTATTTCCCGGGTGTCGGCCTCGACGGCATTGGCTCAGCCCCCTGGCTTTATTGCCTGCTAAGCCGTTCGCTTATGTCGCACATCCGTAGCACGGCACGTTTTGATAATGAGGTGGTCGGCCACCATATCAATCATTTTGATATTGTTGACTACTTGGCGCCTCGCGATCCGGCAAGCTTTCCACCAGACACGTGGCGCGCCCTCTATCGCGATATTGCACTGAACACGCCGGATGAGAAACCGTACGCGATGCCTTGAGTCAACGCCGCGTCCATCCGCGTAATCTTTGGGATGAGCCTGCAGACCGTGGCGCGGACTCTTTTTCACTGTCTCCATGGCTATCATTCGGAAATGACCATTGGCTGGCTTCAGTTTCCCTCGACTTTGCTGCCGGAAAGCTGCCGGTCGCGAGTGACTCTTCACGCTGCTCAAGAGCCCTTCAGTCAAGAAAATCAGCTTGCTCGGTTGAATGACAGCTTCCGAGTTTAGGGACTGAAAAATGCCCAAACTGGAGCAGCATCGGGAATGACCGGTATGGAGAGATCGACGGAAATCCCCGGCTCACGATGACCGACCGGTTACGCTGCAGACCTGTCTCAAACTTTTCCGTGGCCAGCGTCAGCAATACGGATGGGATGCCGCCGATTGAGCGACAGCTTTATGGCACCTCGACGGTGAAAATCTTTCTAGCGCCCGAAAGTTGCCACCCGGGAGCACCTGCTTCTGGTCGCTGGCGGGTGCCCACTTTGACGAAACGGTCGCCTCAAAGCCGCTTGTTGATCCCACGTTGCCAGCGGCTGCTATGGAGCAGGCAGATCGCAAATCTCTAAGACCGGAATCGCTGCGCTGCTGACTGACAAACGGAAAAACTGGTTTTCGTCGCTGGGTGACTGCTTCCGAGTTTCTGGCACCGGTGCCGAACGACCGGTTCAGGCGAAATCCAAGGTCAGCTTTCGACTTTTTACCGGGTTTCATGCGGTTCCGGTGAACGTCGGGTATGGGTCTATTCCCGACCTAGAAATCCACCTCCCCGTCATCCATATTTGCTGGCGGGATTGGTGTTGTGACAGAGCGATCCAGGCGCACAGCCTGCTGAATCTTCTTTTCATAGCCGTCAACAACAAGATCCCTCAGATCATCCAAAACCTCAAACACCGCCAAGGCCTGGACGGCCGTCCAATGTGTTGGCAACTCCCACATGGTGGAATTGTTGCCCTCTTCCTGTGATCGCTGTCCCATCACCAGTTTGCGCCGTGTCATGGTGTTTTGCCTTTGCCTTTGCCTTTGCCAGGCGCAGCGGCGCGGCTTGCTGCCTTCTTCTCTGAACGCGCCTTGGCCTCCTTGAGCCGGTACGACTCACCCTCGATGGCCACAATCTCGCAGCGGTGCACCAGCCGGTCAATCAGCGACACCACGCAAGCGGCATTGGGAAACACCTCGTGCCAATCCTTGAACGCCCGATTGGTGGTGATGACCGTGCTCTTGTGCTCGTAGCGCCTGCTGATCAGCTCGAATAGCAAATCGGCGTGCAGGTTGGAATACGACAAGTACCCCACCTCGTCGATCAGCAGTAAATCCGGTGCCGCGTAATGTTTGAGGCGACGGCGCAAGGCAGAGTCACTGTCCAGTGCCGCCAGCTCACCCAGCCATTGCCCAGCGGTGATGAACAGCACCGTGTGGCCCTGAATCAAAGCCTGATGGTCCAGATTGCATGCCAGCATGGACTTGCCCACCTCATTGGGCCCCACCAGCGTGACGTTGCTGGCATCCAGCATGAACGAAAGCGTCATCAGTTTCTGGATGGCTTGGCGGTCACAGCACCTGGGCCAATCCCGTTCTAAGTCTGCCAGTGGCTTGAACTTGCCGATATGGGATGAGCGCAAGCGGCGCTCCAGACTGCGCTGGTCACGCTCAGTTTTCTCCCACCCCAGCAATTCAGTGGCCCAACCCACTCGGGCGGGGTCGCACACCAGGGTGTCCCAATGGGCCAGCAAACCAGCTAGGCGCAGTTCCTTGGCTCGGGCTTGGAGTTACGCCATGTTGGCGCTGACGGGTGTGCTGTTCTTCATTGGGCGTCCTCTTTGATATCGGTGTCAGGGGTGGGTGCTTGTAAATCGTCATGGGCGTCCAGCCGGTGCGGCTTAACCGTCACATCCATGCGCTGGGCTTGCTCGGAGAGTTGCGGCACGATCAGTGGGGCATCTTGGCGTTCCTGGCGCGTACGCTCCAAGGCCAATCGCACCGCGTTGTGATGCGGAACATCCCGGCGCAGGGCTTCGAGCACGGCCTCTTGCATGGCTGGTGCGCCGTAGTGGTCCAGCATTTGGCCCAGCACCCGCGTCATGGAGCCCAGGTGATGGCCTTTCGCGGCAGCACTGGTCAACAGCTCCGCCATGGTCGGTACCGATTGGGTCAGTCGACTGGTGGCCCGGTGCTGGCGGGCACCGCGTTTTTGCTGCACCAGATCCTCCACATGGGCTGCAACCTCGATCTGCATACCTTTGTCATAACTGCGCACATGGTCGGCAAGCACCGCCTCGCCATTGAGCACGCGAACCCGATCCGCGCTGGCCAGCACCGTCAGGGTGCGCTGTACATGGGTGTGCGGGATGGAATAGTCGTTGAGGTCAAAACGCACATAAGGCGTCTTGGCCACCGATACCTCAAGGCGCGCATCGACCGGGTAGCCATCCATGGGTAGTGCCATCAGTTTGGACTTCTCGGTCTCAAACACCTGGGCCACGGTTAACTGCACGCCTTCAGGCCAGGGCCGGGTAGACGCTGGCCCGTCAGTCCAGGCTTGGGCCTGGGCGTTAAGGTCATCCACATCCGCAAAGACTCGGGCGGCAAAGAAGTTATCGCGGCTGTAGCGGATCGAGCGCTCCACCCGTCCCTTCTCGTTGCCCCGTGCCACCGCCACCGGGCGCGGTTCAAACCGATAGTGGGCTGCAAAGGCCAGGTATTGCGGATTGAACCGGATGGCATCCCCCAGGCGCTCCAGTACGGCGCTCTTGAGGTTGTCCGAGAGAATGACACGGGGAACACCGCCAAAGGCCTCAAAAGCAAGAATA
>JBLHZH010000313.1:0-3450 GCA_047629695.1 Rhodoferax sp. | reverse complement strand
TTTTTGAAGAAGCCAGCCCGGGTTTTCTGCCCCAGATGGCCCATGTCCAGGAGAGTCTTGAGTACCTCGGGGGTGGCAAAACTGGCATAGAACGGGTCGCTCTCCAGCGTCAGATTGTCTTGCAGTGTTTTCACCACATGGGCCAGGGTGTCGAGCCCCACCACGTCGGCAGTGCGAAACGTACCGGAGCTCGCGCGGCCCAGCTTCTTGCCGGTCAGGTCGTCCACGACGTCATAGGTCAGGCCAAAGTTCTCCACCTCTTTCAGGGTCGCCAGCATGCCGGCGATGCCGATACGGTTGGCAATAAAGTTAGGCGAGTCTTTGGCCCGAACTACACCTTTGCCCAGGGTGCTGGTCACAAAGGTTTCCAGATCGTCCAGCATCTGCGGCTGGGTAGTGGGCGTGTTGATCAACTCTACCAGTCGCATGTAACGTGGCGGGTTAAAAAAGTGAATGCCGCAAAAACGCGGCTTGATGGCATCTGGCAATGCCGCGCTCAACTGGGTGATCGACAAACCAGAGGTGTTGGACGCGACCAGCGCATGGGGCGCCAGAAATGGCGCAATTTTTTGATATAGATCGAGCTTCCAGTCCATGCGCTCGGCAATCGCTTCGATCACCAGGTCGCAGTCCTTGAGCCAGTCCAAGTGTTGCTCGTAATTGGCGGGCTGAATCAGCGCGGCGTCCTGCGCTAGCCCGAGGGGCGCAGGTTTGAGTTTTTTCAGGCCCTCGACGGCGCGGGTAGCGATACCGTTTTTGGGGCCGTCTTTGGCTGGCAGGTCAAACAAAATGACCGGCACCCCGACGTTAACCAGATGAGCGGCAATCTGCGCCCCCATCACGCCAGCACCCAGCACTGCGACTTTTTTCACTTGAAAGCGAGACATGGTGATTCCTGACATGAGGTTAGGCCAAAGCGGCATCAGTGTCCATCAGCACATAGCTGCCGGCGCGGGCGGTCCGCATCAGGGTGGCGGTCTCAGGAAATAGCTTGGCAAAGTAGAAGCGCGCGGTCTGCAACTTGGCCAAGTAAAAGCTATCGTTGTTGCCGGCAGCAATTTCGCGCAACGCGACTTGCGCCATGCGGGCCCAGAAGTAGCCAAACACCAGATGACCAGCCACCCTCAGGTAGTCGACCGCGGCGGCGCCAACCTCGTCCGGATTTTGGAAACCCTTGAAGCCGACCTCGGTGGTGAACTTGGTCATTTGCTCGCCCAGCAAAGCAATCGGCGTGATAAATTCAGACATCTTCTCATTGACGCCTTCTTCCGCCACCAACTGGCCCACCAGCTTGCCAAACTTTTTTAACGTAGCGCCGTTGTTGCCCAACACCTTGCGACCCAGCAAGTCGAGCGACTGAATGGTGTTGGTGCCCTCGTAAATCATGTTGATGCGGTTGTCGCGCACAAACTGCTCCATACCCCATTCCTTGATAAAGCCGTGGCCACCAAACACCTGCATACAAGCGTTGGTGGCAATGTGGCCGTTGTCGGTGATGAAGGCCTTGACGATGGGCGTCAGCAGGGCCAGCATCTCGCCAGCGTCCTTGCGTGCTTTTTCATCCGGGTGATTCAACTCTTTTTCCAGCAGCATGGAGCTGAAACACATCAGGGCACGCCCGCCCTCGGCGTAGGCCTTGGCCGTGAGTAACATCTTGCGCACGTCCGGGTGCACAATGATCGGGTCGGCGGCCTGATCCTTCGCTTTGACACCGGAAAGCGAGCGCATCTGGATGCGGTCTTTGGCATAAGCCAGCGCATTCTGGTAAGCCACCTCGGTCAGGCCCAGCGACTGGTTCCCGACCCCCAGGCGCGCTGCATTCATCATCACAAACATGCCATTCATGCCCTTGTTGGGCTGACCGACCAAGGTGCCGACCGCACCGTCCAGCACCATCTGGGCTGTGGCGTTGCCGTGGATACCCATTTTGTGCTCCAGGCCACCGCAGTAAATGCCGTTGCGCTCACCCAGAGTGCCATCGGCATTTACCCGGAATTTGGGCACGATGAACAGGCTCACGCCCTTGATACCTGCGGGAGCGTCAGGCAGGCGGGCCAGCACCAGATGGATGATGTTGTCAGCCATGTCATGCTCCCCGGCGCTGATGAAAATCTTGTTGCCGGTAAGCTTGTAAGTGCCATCGGCCTGCGGTTCTGCCTTGGTACGCATGAGGCCCAGGTCGGTGCCGCAATGGGCTTCGGTCAGGCACATGGAGCCGGTCCACTCGCCGCTAGTCATCTTGTGTAAATAAGTCTGCTTTTGCGCCTCGGTGCCGTGCGCATGTAGCGCGGCATAGGCGCCGTGCGTCAGGCCGGGGTACATGGTCCAGGCCTGGTTGGCGCTGTTTAGCATCTCGTAAAACATCTGGTTCACCACCAGTGGCAGGCCCTGGCCACCAAAGGCCGGGTCGCACCCCAACGCCGCCCAGCCACCTTCAATATACTTGGTATAGGCTTCCTTGAAGCCCTTGGGCGTGGTGACCACATGACTGGTTTGGTCGATGCGGCAGCCCTCGGTGTCGCCGCTAATATTGAGCGGAAACGTCACTTCGGTGGCAAACTTGCCGCCCTCTTCAAGCACCGCATTGATGGTATCAACATCCATCTCGGTGTGAGCCGGCATGGTCTTGAAGTCGTCAACCACCTTGAACACTTCGTGCATCAAGAATTGCATGTCGCGCAGGGGTGGGGTATAGGTAGGCATGTGAATAACTCCTTCAGGTGGGGGGTGGATTAGGGTTAATGGCGTAGCGTGCCAGGACGTTTTCGAAGCCTTGGATGGCACGTTCGGTAGAAACCGGATTATTTAAAAACCGGGCCTCGTAATGCAGGGCCAGAATGAGACCGTGGATCTCAAAAGCCATTTGTTCTTCGTCTGTATCGGCGTGGATCTGCTTTTCCTGCTTGGCTTGCACCACGGCGCGGTTGAGGGCAGCCAACCAGGTCTTGACCGAACTGGCCAGCGCATCGCGCACCGGGCCCGTCCGGTCATCAAACTCGACCGCACCGCTGATGAAAATGCAGCCGGACTGCAACTCAATTGCCACCCGTTGCATCCAGTTGGCAAATAGCGTACGCACCCGGGGCAGACCCCGGGGCTGCACCATGGCGGGTGTAAACACCTCAGCGGCAAAGCGGTCGTAATACTCATGAATGACCGAAATTTGCAACTCTTCGCGCGAACCGAAGTGGGCAAACACGCCCGACTTGCTCATGTGCATGAGCTCGGCAAGGGCGCCAATACTCAGGCCTTCGAGCCCGATCTGGGAGGCCAAGCGCAATGCGGCCTCAACAATCGCTTGTTTGGTTTGCTGCCCTTTGTGCAGGGCGCGTCCCTCGCGCGAACCAGACGGGACGCTACGGCGCTCGGGGTGATGGGGTATTTCAGGCAGGGTCATGGCACACAAAAAAGAACGATCGTTCTATTTTGCAGCAATTCTGCAGAGTTGCG
>JBLHZH010000312.1:0-3454 GCA_047629695.1 Rhodoferax sp. | reverse complement strand
TGAGTCATGATACACGGGCACAACCAGACAGCCAGCGGCCCAAAGTAAAAAAGCGCCTGCAGATCAATGACCTGCAGGCGCTTTTGAAACGAGTTTTTAGACTTGAGTCTGGGCTTTTTCGTAATTAGCAATGCCATCCAGGATTTCCTTTTTAGCCGATTCCGGGCCTTCCCAGCCGGATATCTTGACCCATTTGCCAGGCTCCAGGTCTTTGTAATGTTCAAAGAAGTGAGCAATCGTCTTAAGACGAATAGGGTTCATGTCTTCCGGTTTTTGCCAATGCGAGTAAATCGACAATACCTTGTCGATGGGCACGGCCAGTACTTTGCCGTCTTCGCCCGCCTCGTCGGTCATTTTCAAGATACCAATAGCACGGCAAGTGACCACCACGCCAGGAATCAAGGGCACAGGGGTGATCACCAGCACGTCCACTGGGTCGCCGTCACCGCTGATGGTTTTCGGCACATAACCATAGTTGGTGGGGTAATGCATGGCCGTGCTCATGAAGCGGTCGACAAAAATCGCACTGGTTTCTTTGTCCACTTCGTACTTGACGGGGTCGGCGTTCATCGGGATTTCAATGACCACATTGAAAGATTCAGGGACATTCTTGCCGGGGGTAACGTTATCAAGGGACATGGTGCTTCTTTGGATTGAGTTAAATCAGTAACAACTAAGGATTAACCCCGATTTTACTTACTCGCCACTTGCGCAAGCCAAAAATTTCCTTTTTTAGCGTTAAAGTGATTCGGTTGGCCAATCGACCTCATCGGTCCTGCACTGATGTTTCAACGAGGAAGCAACGCAACGGGGGTGCCGCTTGCTTTGCACCCCGCCTCAGCGAAACAACAACAGGAGATGGATATGACTGATAACTTAGCGCTGATTCTCGTGCTCATCTGTGGCTTCATTGCCGTAGCCTACGGCTTCTGGGCCCGCAGTTGGATTCTTTCCCAAGATGCCGGTAATGCGCGTATGCAAGAGATTGCGGCCGCTATCCAGACAGGTGCGGCCGCTTATCTGGCGCGACAGTACAAGACCATTGCCATCGTCGGCGTCATGTTGGCCATTTTGATTTTTGTCTTTCTCGATTCTTTAAGCGCCATCGGCTTTGTCATCGGCGCCGTGCTGTCGGGCACCTGCGGCTTCATTGGCATGAACGTGTCGGTACGCGCCAACGTGCGCACGGCGCAGGCGGCCACCCGCGGCATCGGCCCGGCGCTGGACGTGGCGTTTCGCGGTGGCGCCATCACCGGCATGCTGGTGGTCGGCTTGGGGCTACTGGGCGTCACCGGGTTTTACTGGTTTTTGGTGGGCAACGGCAACCTGACACCCGACCGAAAACTGGTCGACCTGCTCAACCCGCTGATAGGCTTTGCCTTCGGCTCGTCCCTGATCTCGATTTTTGCACGCTTGGGTGGCGGCATTTTCACCAAAGGTGCCGACGTGGGCGCTGACCTGGTGGGCAAGGTCGAGGCGGGCATCCCTGAAGACGACCCTCGCAATCCGGCCGTGATTGCCGACAACGTGGGCGACAACGTGGGCGACTGTGCCGGCATGGCCGCCGATTTGTTTGAAACTTATGCCGTCACACTGATCGCCACCATGGTGCTTGGCGCGCTGATGGTAACCGGTGCCGGCAGCAGCGCTGTGGTCTACCCGCTGGCACTGGGCGCGGTGTCCATCATCGCCTCCATCGTTGGCTGCTTTTTCGTCAAGGCCTCGCCTGGCATGAAAAACGTGATGCCGGCGCTTTACAAGGGCCTGGCGGTAGCCGGCGGCTTGTCGCTGATCGCGTTTTACTTTGTGACGGTCTGGCTCATGCCTGACAACGCCATCAGCACCAGCGGCAGCCAATTCCGGCTGTTTGGCGCCTGCTCGGTCGGCTTGGTGCTGACGGCGGCATTGGTCTGGATCACCGAGTACTACACCGGCACTCAGTACGCCCCGGTACAGCATATTGCGCAAGCCTCCACCACCGGACACGGTACCAACATCATTGCCGGTCTGGGGGTATCGATGCGCTCCACCGCCTGGCCGGTTCTTTTTGTCTGCCTGGCCATATGGAGCGCTTATACCCTGGCCGGGCTTTACGGTATTGCCATTGCAGCCACCTCAATGCTCAGCATGGCAGGGATCGTAGTGGCACTGGATGCCTACGGCCCGATCACAGACAACGCCGGCGGCATTGCCGAAATGGCCGACATGCCAAAAAACGTGCGCGACGTCACCGACCCGCTGGATGCGGTCGGCAACACCACCAAAGCCGTCACCAAAGGTTATGCCATTGGATCAGCCGGACTGGCTGCACTGGTATTGTTTGCCGACTATACGCACAAACTGGAGGCCTTCGGCCGGGTCATCAGCTTTGACTTGAGCAACCCGATGGTCATCATCGGCCTGTTCATTGGCGGACTGATTCCCTACCTGTTTGGCGCCATGGCAATGGAGGCGGTCGGCCGAGCGGCAGGCGCCGTGGTGGTTGAGGTACGGCGCCAGTTCCTTGAGATTCCTGGCATCATGGAAGACACGGCCAAGCCCGAATACGGCAAAGCCGTTGATATGCTGACCTCCGCTGCCATCAAGGAGATGATGATCCCCAGCCTGCTGCCGGTGGTGGCGCCAATTGTGGTGGGCTTGGCACTGGGCCCAGCGGCGTTGGGCGGCTTATTGATGGGTACCATTGTTACTGGCCTGTTTGTCGCTATTTCCATGTGCACCGGCGGCGGTGCCTGGGACAACGCCAAAAAATACATCGAAGACGGCCACCATGGCGGCAAAGGGTCGGACACCCATAAGGCCGCAGTCACGGGCGACACCGTCGGCGACCCCTACAAGGACACTGCCGGCCCGGCCATCAACCCACTCATAAAGATTATCAACATCGTAGCGCTGATGATTGTTCCGCTAATGATGAAAATACACGGCGGCTGATTGACCGCCATACTGCGCAACTTCACAGTCAGCCGGTCAGCCCGACCAGATACTTGGCAAAAAGTATTTATAAGATGCAGATTTGAAACGAAACTCTTTTGGCTGCGTCGGTGGGTTGCTGGCTCCCGTGTTGATTCCGTTTTTAGCGGGCTGTTCATCGTTGTTGCCTCAGGGGCGTAACAAGTCCTCCCCATTCAAAAGCTTTGATGAGGCGCGCAGTGCTACTGAAACGCTGGTGCCTGGACAAAGTAATGTCGCGGCACTGACGCGACTGGGCATTGACCCGGTTCAGTGACCCAATACAGTTGTTCTGCGCTACCCCGATATGGTGCGCCGCTTTGTCCCAGTGGCCTGTTGAGGCGGGAAGACTTGGACTCTGAGGTGCTGGCCTGCCTGCAGGCACGCGACACCTGTCGCGGCCGGGAAATCACAGGGACGCGTATTAACTAAACCAGAACTGGCAATTTTTTGACTGATTTCACCAACTTTTTATGCTGACCGGAAACCACCGGCTGGCGCT
>JBLHZH010000311.1:0-3460 GCA_047629695.1 Rhodoferax sp. | reverse complement strand
AGCGCTGGCCATTGACCTCGACCGTATGGGCGTCCACCAGACGGGCCGCACCCTGCAGCACACTGACTTCGGCGCGCTTCAGGTTGTCTTCATACAACTGGCTCAATCGGGAAATCTCCTTGTCCTTGGCAGCGATCAGCGCGGGCCAGGAAAACGTGGCGGGCGGCAGACTCCAGCCAAACCCTTTGGCATCGGCAAAGTCTTCTGAAAAGTGAGCGGCGTAGACCAGTAATTTCTTAGGTACACAGCCGCGAATGACACAGGTGCCGCCGTAGCGAAAGTTTTCGGCAATTGCCACGCGTGCGCCAAAGCCAGAGGCGATACGGGCAGCCCGCACGCCACCCGAGCCACCACCGATGACAAAAAGTTGATAGTCGTATGAAGTCATGTTTTTTCCTGTTTGAAGTTTGATCAGTGTTGCTGTCGTCATGGGGGGTGAGTGCGCTGAATTTATTGCACGCTCTTGAGCCAGGTGGTTGGCGAGTAGCCTAATTTGCGAACAAAGGCGCGCGTGAACGCACTGGCACTGGCATACCCAACGTCGTCAGCGACGTGCTTTAAGGGGCGTCCACGTTTAAGTAAGTCCTGTGCTCTCATCATTCGCCATAAGGCTAGGTAGTCCGCCGGCGTCTCTCCGGTAATCTTCCGGAAGCGAACGGCAAAACGCGCACGTGACATGCCAGCCAGGGCCGCCATGCCGGACAGGTCGCGCGCGCAAGCAGGATCACTATGAATAGCGCTGAGGGTTTTTGCCAACCGGTGATCAGCGAGTCCGGCCAAGGTGCCTCCCTGTGTCAGACCCTGATCAATGCAGTGGCGCAGCAAGCGAACCATCAAGACTTCACACAGACGATCCAGCACGGCCTGGCGGCCATGGTGTTCGGCAAAGGCTTCCTCAAACATCAACTCCAACAGCGCATCGACGCCAGCCAGGCTGGCCAGTTCGACCAGCACGATGCCGGGCAAGGCGTCGGTGATGAGGTTCTTGCCGCCACCGCCAAATTGCACGGTGGCACACACCACATCGGCGCCCGACTTTTCGTCAGTCACTAGTCGATGCGTGTTGGGGCGCGGCAGAAATAACAACGTGGGCGCTGTGATGTGGATAATTTCTGTTTGAACACCTATCACCTGAACCGGCCCGCTTTTGATCAGATGGATATGACCGCGCAGGGCATCCGCATCGAAGTCGTGGATGCCACAGATGTTACCGGTGTAAAAAACATCGGCATGCAGTGAGAAGTGGCTTAGTAATGTTGTCAGTCGGTCCATGGTGGTGAGATCAATTGCTACTTATTTTCTGGCTTTCTGATTCGGGGCTTTGGCATAGGCCCGCATGACCTGACCTCAAAAAGAGACTTTCTTCGGACTCCCTAGCGTACTTAGAAAAATCAGGTCGGCCAGAACTAACACTTTAGGACTTTCAATGAACATCGTGCTGGTGGCCAGTGTGACAGTTATTCTTTGCTTGGCGTGGTCTATGCCTCAGGCGGCGGGGGAGTCTCAGTCGATTTTATAGGCGGAAAACTGCGGGTCAACCGGGGTGCCGAAGGCCTGATTGCTGTAATTGCTCATTACTTTGACAGCCGCTGCCAGCACGATATAGAGCAGGTCGCGCTCCTGATAACCGGCATCGATAAAGGACTTGACGACGGCAGCGGACGGTTGGCCATGCTTGGCCACCATTTCCAGCGACATAGCAGCCAAGGCCGCCAGTTTGGCGTCAGGATTGGGTTGGCCGGCACGCATAGCCTTCAAAACGTCTTTGGGCACACCCGAAATTTTGTCAGCAATCATGCTGTGTGCCGCTGTGCAGTAGTTGCAGCCATTGAACTGGCTGATAGTTAAAAAAATCACTTCCTGCTCGGCCGAGGTGAAGCTGGATTCCTTGCGAAATAAATCGTAGCCATGCAGATAGGTGCTCAGCATGCCCGGTGCATTGGCCATGTTGGCGTACATATTGGGGATGAAACCGACTTGTTTTAGCGCCAGGTCGAGCACTTCTTTTTGTTTACCTTCTGTTGTGGCATGTGCAACGGGAGAAATCGTGTGAATGACGATATTAGACATAATTTTTTCCTTGAGTCTTATGCAGCGGTTTCCTGACGGGAAAAGAGTTCCCGGCATCATCGTACAAGCCTTAATCTTAATGATCCAGTATCACTGTAAGTTGACCATGCGTCTCGTTTTTGGGAGGCATCGTTGCTAAAGTGTCAGTACCTTGCCCGCTTTGTTTAAATAAAGCGGGCGAATCCTCCAGTGAATGCCCAGGGGCTCGCCGGCGGGTGGTTAACCCATACAGCCTAATACGCAGGGTCAACAGAATAAGACGTACGGTTAATTAAAGAAGGACGCTACCTGACAAAATAAAGTGCAACATGGCAAGCTAACAACATTCGTTTTGACGCTGTGCTTGAAATATTTAACGTCAAACTGTAAAAGTTGCGCGAGTTTGAAAAGTAATAAAGAATTACCCTTGTCGTTATTGCTCCTGCGACTGGGTGTGTTTATTGTGATGTTTATGTGGACACTCGATAAGTTTGTCAATCTCGGGCACACGGCCGCCGTAATGAAAAAAAATTTTATCTTTGGTTACAAGAAGAAATGGACTTACGGCATTGTTTTGGTCCTGCACGCCAGCTTCACGTTATCCTTTTTAGGCAATATCTGGGCCCCTGAAGAAATTTGTTGTTTTTTGCCGCATAGCCTATGCTCGCCGCTCGCGTCGCTCTTTATCTGCTGCATGATGAAGATACGCTGCTGGCACTGGATAAACCTTTGCAGGTTTGTGCCGGTTGAAGCCATCAAGCGCAAGGCCAATCGCTGGGAGGACAATGAGATTAGCCATAATTGGAGTCTAATCCTGCATGAATATTTCAACATTAGTGGCAATTTCACTCACTTTGGGTATCTCCACAGGGGCTAGCGCAAATTGGTCAAAAATTCAGAGCGAGGCCAAAGGCCAGACTGTTTATTTCAATGCATGGGGTGGCAGCGAGGTCACCAATGCTTACATCATTTGGGCCGCCAAAGAAGTCAAGACTCGCTATGGGGTAGACGTTCGACACGTCAAAGTCAGTTCGACCGCTGAAGTGGTCAAACGCGTGCAGACCGAGATGGCGGCCGGGCGAGACAGCAATGGCTCAGTTGACCTGCTGTGGCTCAATGGCGAGCATTTCCAGAATCTTAAAAATGGCGGCTTGCTTTTTGGTCCCTGGGCGCAAAGTCTGCCCAACTGGGGCTTAGTAGACCTAAACAAGCCGGTGCGCAGTGATTTTTCGATTCCGACCGAGGGTTATGAGTCACCCTGGGGAACGGCGCAACTCACCTTTATTGCGGATCGCGCCCAAACGCCAAAGCCACCCCGCTCCACGGCCGATTTTCTGGCATTTGCCAAGGCCAACCCTGGGCGCGTCAGTTACCCCAAGCTACCTGACTTTCATGGCACCACTTTCATCAA
>JBLHZH010000310.1:0-3472 GCA_047629695.1 Rhodoferax sp. | reverse complement strand
CTTGCGGCGTGTCTCTGAATAACGCCGCACCAAGGTGCCAGTGGTGGCGTCCAGAAACAGGGACTTGACCGAGATTCCCTGCCGCTTCAAGGCGGCGAGTTGCTCGGGCAACAAGGGCAAAGAGGTAGCGGAGCGAACATCCATGGCAATTGCCACCCGCGTGGCTTTATGCTCCCTTTCAAGCGCAACAAAAGACACCAGTAGCTCAGGCGGTAAGTTGTCGACACAGAAAAAACCGGCATCTTCCAGCGCATTCAGCGCCACCGATTTACCGGAACCGGACATGCCGGTGATAAGAACAATTTGTAAATCAACAGGTTCGAGGCTCACACAACTACTCCCTTACTTGCAACATTTCTTTGGCGTGTGCCATGGTGGTCAACAACAGGCGCTCACCGCCCAGCATGCGTGCCACCTCGTCTTCTCTTTGCGCCCCCGATACCGCCGCGACTAAGCTCACGGTGGCACCTGCCAGCATTTTTTTCGCCACCACCAGATGGTGATCAGCGCAGGCGGCAACTTGCGGCAAATGGGTCACAGCGAGCACTTGCCGGTCCACCCCCAGTTGCTTCATGAGTCGTCCCACCGTCTCAGCCACCGCACCACCGACACCAGCATCCACCTCATCAAAAATCAAGGTTTGCGCGGTACCCAGTTGGCTGGTGGTCACGGCAATCGCCAGGGCCATGCGCGACAACTCACCACCAGACGCCACCTTGTTGACGGGTCGAGGGGTGCTGCCGGCATGCCCGGCCACCAAGAAGCTGATGTCTTCCAAGCCGCTTTGCATGGGTTGCGCCAATATTTGTAGCGCCACTTCGAATTGCCCGCCCTGCATCCCCAGTCCCTGCATGGCTTGCGTGATGGCCTTGCCCAATTTTGGCGCGGCTTTGTGACGCGCTTTTGACAGTAGTTGGGCTTCCAGTAAATAAGCCGCCTGCGCAGTCGCCTGGGCCGCTTCCAGTCCCTCCAGATCAGCCGCCGCATCCAGCGTAGCCAGATCCTGCCGCCACGATGCCAGCAATTCAGACAGTTCCGCAGGCGCGCGCTTGTAACGTCTGGCCAGTGACAGCCACTGGGCCAAACGCACATCCAGCTCACTCAGGCGTTGCGGGTCAAGTTCTGCTTTACGCAGATAGGCGCGCAGGGAATGAAGGGTATCCTCCACCTGCGCCAGACTGGACGCCAGTACCTCGGTTAACTCTTTGAAATAAGGCTCCAGATGCTCTTGCTGCTGAAGCTGTTGCCGGGCCCCATGTAGAGCGCCCAAGGCACTGTGCTCCTCGTCATCGAGCATCTGCAGCGCCCCCTGCGCGGCGTCCTGCAGCGCCTGCGCATGGGACAGGCGACCGTGCTCGATATTGAGCGCTTCCCACTCGTCAGGCTGCGGCGCCAATTTATCAACCTCCGCAATTTGCCACAAAAGCCGCTCCCGCTCGCGTTGCAACGAGGTTTGCGCGGTATGTGCCTGGGTCAAGTCCAGTTGCGTCTGACGCCAGCGCTGCCAAAGTGTGAGCAGTGCCGCCGGAGAAACCCGGGCATAGGCATCAAGTAAGCCCCTGACCGCCTCCGGGCGCGTTAGACTTTGCCAAGCGTGCTGGCCATGAATATCGAGCAACTGCTCACCAATCTCGCGCAGTTGGGTGGCCGTGGCTGGACTGCCGTTGATCCAGGCGCGGCTCTTGCCCTGCCGGTCAATCGTGCGCCGCAACAACAGACTGTCACCGACCTCAAAGCCGGCCACCTCCAGCCAAACGGCCAGCGTAGGCGTGACCTCAAACTCGACACTCACCTCCGCACGGTGACGGCCTTCGCGGATCATACCGACATCAGCCCGACCGCCAGTAGCCAGCTGCAGCGCGTCGATCAGAATCGACTTGCCAGCGCCAGTCTCCCCCGTGAGCACAGTGAACCCACCCGCCAGATCAAGATCCAGCTCTTGCACAATCACAAAATCGCGCAGAACAATACGTTTTAAACTCACGGTTACGCCACTCCTTGATTCCAATGCAGTTTTTCCCGCAAGGTGTCAAAGTAAGACCAGCCTTTGGGGTGCAAAAAACGCACATGGTGTTTTGATCGCGTCACAATAATTCGGTCGCCGCGTAACAGGGAAGCCAGGGACTGCATATCAAACGTAGCACTGGCATCACGCCCTGCCACGATTTCAATCGCAATTTCAACGGCATTGGCCAGCACAATGGGCCGGTTTGACAAGGTATGAGGGGCAATCGGCACCAGCACCCAGCCCGGAATGGAGGGATGCATCAGCGGCCCGCCAGCTGACAGGGCATAAGCAGTGGAGCCGGTCGGCGTCGCAATGATCAAGCCATCAGCCCGCTGGTTGGAGACAAAGCGACCATCCACCTCCACCCGCAATTCCACCAAACCGGCGGTCGCGGCCCGATTGACCACCACATCGTTCATGGCCAACGCATCAAAAACACAATGTCCATCGCGCATGACACGGGCATGTATCAGACTTCGGTGGTCTTCTTCATACTCACCGTTGAGCATGGGGACCAGCGTGGCAGCAAAATTCTCGAACGGAATATCCGTGATAAACCCAAGCCGGCCCTGATTGATACCGATCAGTGGCACACCATAGTGTGCCAATTGGCGGCCAATGCCCAGCATGGTGCCGTCGCCGCCGACCACCAGCGCCAAGTCACATTGCGCACCGATTTCCGCCACAGACATGACCGGATAACCCGACATATCCATATTACAAGCGGTGTCTTGCTCAAAAGTAACCTCACAGCCCTGAGCCCCAAAGAAGTCGGCCACATCTTTCAGCGCACGGCGAGAGCCGGCACCCACCAAGCCTGTTGCCACCCCTTGGTATTTACCGATCAATGCAACATGCCGAAATTTTGATTTCATCATCAAATTACATCACTAAAATGACTCCATGCTGGATGACCGTGCCAAGTTGTTATTAAAAGCGCTGGTTGAGCGCTACATTGCTGATGGACAGCCGGTGGGTTCGCGCACGCTCTCAAAAGAGTCGGGGTTGGATTTGTCGCCCGCCACCATCCGCAACGTCATGTCCGACCTGGAAGAGTTGGGGCTGATCGCCAGCCCGCACACCTCCGCCGGGCGCATTCCAACCGCGCGCGGCTATCGCCTGTTTGTCGATACCATGCTGACAGTACGTCAAGGCCCGTTTGCAGCGCAAATTCTGATGCGTGATCAACCCCAAAAAGTGCTGTCCAACGCGGCCAACCTGCTGTCAAATTTATCGCAGTTCGTCGGCATTGTCATTGCACCTCGTCGTTCTTCTGTTTTTAGGCACATCGAATTTTTGCGCTTGTCCGAGCGACGCCTGCTGGTCATCATTGTGTCCCCTGAAGGTGACGTCCAAAACCGCGTTATTTTTACTGAGGTCGATTACTCCCAACCCCAGTTGGTGGAAGCCGCCAACTACCTGAACAGCCATTACATCGGCCTGGCCATTGAGCAGGTTCGGGAG
>JBLHZH010000309.1:0-3476 GCA_047629695.1 Rhodoferax sp. | reverse complement strand
GGTCACCGGCACGGCCGGCCGCGAAGTTGTTCAGGCCCACGTGAATCTTGCCATCCAGAAAAGTTCCGGCTGTCAGCACCACGGTGCTGGCGCGGAACTGAATACCGACCTGGGTGACGGCACCGACCACGCGTTCGCCTTCAACCATCAGGTCGTCAACGGCCTGCTGAAAAAGCCACAGGTTAGGCTGGTTCTCCAGCCGATGACGAATGGCCGCCTTGTACAACACACGATCAGCCTGGGCCCGTGTAGCCCGCACTGCCGGCCCCTTGGACGAATTAAGAATACGAAACTGAATGCCACTCTCATCGGTCGCCGCCGCCATGGCGCCGCCCATAGCATCCACCTCTTTGACCAGGTGGCCTTTGCCAATACCGCCGATGGACGGGTTACAGCTCATCTGCCCCAGAGTTTCTATGTTATGGCTGAGGAGCAGTGTTTTACAGCCCATACGGGCGGCTGCCAAAGCAGCCTCGGTTCCGGCATGGCCGCCACCGACAACGATGACGTCAAAATTTTGTGGATAAAGCATAAGAGTAATTTTACGGGTTGACCCCGAATCTAGGGACAATCAAGGCTATGAAACTCCTAGTCTTTGCGGGTAGCACCCGCCAACAATCCTTCAACCGCCAATTGGCGGCCACTGCAACCATGCTGGCCTGCGCTGCCGGCGCCGAGGTCACACACCTGGAACTATCAACGCTGGACATTCCCATGTACAACGCCGACCTAGAAGCGCAGGCGACACCACCCGATGTCATGCACCTCAAACAGTTAATGTTCAGCCACCCGGCCTGGCTGATCTGCTCGCCTGAGTACAACGGCAGCTACACCGGCCTGCTGAAGAACACCCTTGACTGGGTCTCAAGCCCGGTTAAGGGCGATCCTGAATGGTCACGTGGTGCCAAATCCTTCGAGGGCAAGGTGGTCGGCCTGCTGAGTGCCTCCCCAGGCGCCCTCGGCGGTCTGCGATCGCTCAGTCACCTGGCCCCGCTGCTGCAAAACCTGCAATGCTGGGTGGCACCCCGGCAGTTCGCCCTGAGCCGCGCCGGCGAGGCCTTTGATGCCCAAGGTGGGTTGCGCGATGAAACACAGCGCCAGAACTTAAAAGGCGTGGTCGACCAGGTACTCTGGGCCAGTACGCGCCTACAGTCCTAAAGCAGCAGCTGAATATGCTATTTAATTAATAGCATATAAACACTCATGCGGAATAGAAATAACAACCTATCCTCATACGTGGTTCGTCTCTGCATGCGTAACGCGGCAGCCCATGACTTCCTGGATTGCCACCTCGTTCCTCCGCGCAAAGACGAAGCTAGCTGACCCGCGACCCCTGTATTTTTGGAGAAGTTCATGCACATCCCAATCGAACATACGCTGGAAGTCACGCGCCAATTGCAGCGGACGGCCTACCTGGCCGACCCCGTGCCAACGCTGGCAGCACGCCGCGCTGATTTAATGAAGCTACGCGCCTTTGTCCATGAGCACCAAGGGGGACTGATCGCCGCCGTCAATGCCGACTACGGCCATCGCTCACAACATGAGACGCTGTTGACCGAGATCCTGCCGGTGCTCGACGCCATCACCTACGCCCTCAAGCACCTGGCGCAGTGGATGAAGCCACAAAAACGTCCGATTGACTGGGGCCGCTTCCCGGGCGCCCAAAATCGCATCATCCCACAGCCGCTGGGCGTGGTGGGCTGCATCGTGCCCTGGAATTTCCCCGTCAACCTGAGTCTGGTCCCGCTAACCTGCATACTGGCAGCAGGCAACCGGGCAATGCTCAAAATGTCAGAAAACTCGCGTCATCTGGCGCAGTATTTCATTGAGCACATACCGACCTATTTTGCGCACGACAAGCTGGCTGTCTTCGATGAAACCGGTGGCGTCGGCGTCGCCTTCTCGCACCTCAAGTTTGACCACATGCTATTCACGGGCTCCAGCCAGACCGGCCGCGCCGTCATGGCGGCAGCGGCACAAAACCTGTGCCCAGTCACGCTGGAGCTCGGCGGCAAGTCGCCGGCCCTGCTCTGCGACGACTATCCCTTGCAACCAGCGGCCGAGCGCCTGTTGTTTGCCAAGCTGCTCAATGCCGGCCAAATCTGCACTGCGGTGGACCACCTCTATCTGCCGCGAGGGAGTACCGAGGCCTTTGTGGCGGCGGCTAAAGCCATCGTCGCCAAACGCTATCCGACGCTCGACTCGCCCGACTATACGGCGATCATGGGTATGCCTGCCTTTGACCGACTGGTCGGCGCGCTGGAAGAAGCCCGAGTCGGTGGCGCCACGCTGGTACCGCTGCTGCCGGGCCCGGTCTGGGACGTCACCACACGCAAAATTTCACCGCATATCGTGCTCAACGCCCCGGCGGACTGCCAGTTGCGCCGTCGTGAAATTTTTGGCCCGATCCTCCCCTTGACCGAATATGAGCAGTTAGACGACGTTATTGAAGCCATCAATAGCGGCCCACGTCCGCTCGCTTTTTATCCTTTCAGTCATAACCCTGACACCATACAAAAGCTGTTGGACCGCGTGATGTCCGGTGGTGTCAGCGTCAACGACGCGCTGTTTCATGTGGCGCAAAACGAACTGCCCTTTGGCGGCGTTGGCGACAGCGGTATGGGCCACTATCACGGTGCCGAGGGCTTTGTCACCTTCTCCAAAATGCGTCCAGTGTTCTACCAGGCCCGCTGGAGCGTCGCCCGCCTTTTGTGGCCGCCTTACGGCAAGTGGGCAACCCGTGCGCTGCAGTTTCTGATGCGCTAAAGGAACAGGAAAGTACAACTATGTCAGCCCTTTATTTCTCGTCTTTGCGAGCGCAGCGCGACAATCCAGGAAGTCACGGACTGCCACGGTCTGCGACCTCGTAGAGACGATAAATGACCAAGACAACGGGCCTTCGTGCAGCGTTCCTCAGCTTGACCGTGATCTCGAATATCCAGCGCAAACAGGTATTCTGCGGCACGTTCACCACGTTGCCCAGTAACGTAATAGAGGCCGGGTTACTGACACTGGCCGAGCCCAGCTGGACCTCGATCAAAAACGCCAGACAGGCCGCGCAGACCGGCGTCGACGCAGTCACACCGTTGCCTGCCACATACTGGTTGATGACGCCATTACTGCCAGTGCCAGACAGCACCTGCAGAGAGGCAACACCCGGCACCAGCGGTGTCACTGTCCAAGCCACATCGTTGTCAGTGGCCAACTTCAGCACGCTTTATCCGCCCTGGCCCTGCGCGACATAAATCGCTGTTTGGTGGAGCAGAATCCGCAGGTTGTTGGTGGTGACCGGAAACGTCGCGGCCGCATTGGTCTGGGGCGTCGCCCCCACCTGATGGCCGAGTATGGTGCCGGTCACGCTGGTGATCTGAGAAATACTGGGCAGATGGCAGTCAGACACAGCGACAATCTGGCCGACCACCAAGCCGGTGGTATCTTGCACCATCAAGGTGTTGCTGGCGGCATCCACACTGGTT
>JBLHZH010000308.1:0-3481 GCA_047629695.1 Rhodoferax sp. | reverse complement strand
CCAGTGCTTTGCGCACAGCCGAGAATTGCTGGCTAATCTTGAGGCAGCTCTCGCCCTCTTCGATCATGCGTTGAACGCCCCGGATTTGTCCCTCAGCACGGCGCAGGCGGTTCAGAATCTCGGTGCGAGCGGCCGCATCAGTCAGTATGATCATGTTTTTTTCCTTCGTTTTCCACCTCAATTGGTACAACGCATTTTCGATTCAGGCACACCCCGTTTCTTCAAAAGAATGCCAAGTGGACAAAAATTGATGAACCCGGATTGAAACAAGTTGGCCTCGACAAAGACGGAAAAGGCCAGCGCTCACTTGCTACCAAAGAACGGGCTGCCCTCCACCCCCAGTGCCAATGAAATCATGATGAAAAAGCTGACAAAACGAGAATGTAGCGTTGAACGGTCATGGTAAAACACCTTTGGTGAAAAAATAAAAACTCAAGGACAACTGGCGTCTGGCGCCGCCGCCATACGTTTGCGGAACAAGGCGTAATACAAAACCGGAATCACCACCAGCGTGAGCAGGGTGGAGACCAGACTACCAAAGATCAAGGTGACGGCCAGACCGTTAAAAATCAGATCGTCCAAAATAAAGAAGGCACCAATCATGGCGGCCAGTCCGATCAGCGCAATCGACTGGGTCCGCACGGCGGCCGACTGCACCACCGCCTCCTTGAACGCCAAGCCTTCGCGCACCTGAATGTCAATAAAGTCCATCAGCGGGATGGAATTGCGCACAATGATGCCGAAGTGATCTGCCATTCGCCGTCCCATTTGACGGCGTACTGACGGTAGGGGTCGCCCGGCTGGCGAATCCAGTACTCACCCAATTCGCCAGTGTCTGGCAAAGCGGCTTGCTGGAATTGGCCGCGGATGGCAAACAAGCCGAACAGGGGCGAGTCCAGCAGGCCCGCCATGTCGCCGAAGACATAACTCAGACAAGGGCACTATCTGGCCGTTGGCGCTGGACAAAGCCATGGCCACGCTTTGTGCAATCACCGCCAGCGATAGGTCCAGGGCATCGGCCCGCTGGCGGCGCGCCGGCAAAAAGGGACGCGGGGCACTTTCTTTCAGCGACGTGTCCACGCCCAAGATATCGGGGGTAGTCGCAAAGGCGTGAGCCACGCGGCTCGCCACGGCCTGACGCCCGACCTCATCAGGGCAGCTACGATACGGACTGGCAACAACCAGCATTTGCGGGTACTTTCCAGCCACGAAGTAAGCACACGCCTGAAAGGGTTTGCAGCTTGGGACCCAGCCCCCTGGGGGTGTCGTGGCGGCGGATGCGACATACGGCTTCATCAATTTGAGCGCTAGCCACGGTGACACGATGAACGCAATCGTCAGCGAAATTGCCATGCCCAGACTCGAATTGATCGTGATCAGACTCATGTACGGCCCTATCAAACCGGATACAAAGGCCATCGGCAACAAGGCGGCAGTCACCGTCAGGGCAGCCAGAGTGGTCGGGCTGCCGATCTCGTTCACGGCACACGGAATCTCTTCGAGCTTAGCCTCGGGCGAGAGTCTGTGATGGCGGTGAATGTTCTCAAACACTACAGTGACATAGTCCACCAGAATCCTGATCGAAAAAATCAACGCAAACGGCGACACCCGGTTAAACGTAAAGTCCACCAGAAAATCACTGAACCAGTGGTAAACGTGCGTTTATGGATCAGCTTATTGGCTTTTTCGGCCGCCATCGCGCCATAGTCGCGGGTGATGGTGGCCTCGATGTGGGCCGGTATCACCCCCAGCGCTGCCATGCGTGCACGCACCGCCTGTGCCACATTGACTGCGTTTTCACCGGGCTTTTGGGTCACCGTCATCGTCACGGCCGGGTAAACATTGCCGGTGGGCTGTGTCGCGTTGCCACCGGGGATGAACCAGACGTAGCGCTACGGAATTTGCGCGTCCGCCTCAACACGCGCCACTTCGCGCAGGTACATCGACAGCCCTTGGCTGACAGCCACCACGAGGTCAGCCACCTCGCGCGTGCCGGACACGCGCTTCAATTCGACTTCGACCGCATGCGCGACCCACTCCAGTTCATAGGTAGGCAGAGCATCGCGGCTCCACAAGGTGACGCCCATGACCGACACACCGTCAAGGCCCTTCGGTTTCACCACTGGGCTGAGGGTGCCCAGTTCACGCGGCAACCCGTTCTGGTTAGCGTTGAGCACGTCATACAGGCGCACCAGCGCTTCTGTGCGCGGCACGCCGACCTTGAACTGCACCGTCACCACGGCCATACCGGGCCAAGCGACAGCACAGGTGTGCTCAATATCGACAATCTGGCTTAGCGCTTGCTCGGCTGGCGCGGGGCAACATATTTTGCACATCCTGGCTGCTGGCGCCCGGAAAGGCAATCATCACATCAACTATCGTCCCGTTGATTTACGGCTCTTCTTCACCCGGCGTCACCAGCACCGCGAACAGGCCCAGCAGCGCCAGCAAGGGCGTCAGCGCGTTGGACTGAAAGGCCGCGGCAATGCGCCCTGAAACGCCTAAAGAGAATGGCTTATTCATCGCCATTTCACTTGGCCGCCGCCGGCTGGGCACCGGCCAGACCGGCTTTGATCGGGTCCAACGCCACGCAGTCACCTGTAGTCAAACCCGCCATGACCTCCACACCCTCAGCCCCATGATCAACGCCCAGACGTACCGCTTTGAATACAAAATTTTTGTCTGAGCCGACATAGACTGCCGTCAACTCGCCGCCTCGCAATACGGCAGACGCAGGAATCAGCGGACGATCCGCCTGACCACTGGCAAAACGAACCTGCACCTGCTGGCCCAGCTGCAGACTGCTGGCCGCTTCTGTCAGCAAGTCAGGCCGCCACTCAATGGTTTGCGACACCGGGTCGGCCGTAGGCACGCTGCTGGTGGCGGCCGGGCGAATCCAGCGCGGGCCACCCTCACCGCCCGACAACAAAACCTCAACCGCACCCGCCGACCGCGCCACGCCAACGCGCGACACTGGCACCTGCACCACGGCCCGAATCGGCAGCGGCGCATGAAGTGTCAGCAACGGTTTGCCCGGCAACGCCAAATCGCCAACTTCGGCCTGGGCTGGCAGCACCCACCCCTCAAACGGGGCGGTGACACAGATAAATCCCTGGGCCAGTGCCGACTGCCGGGCACCAGCGCCAACCTGGTCGCGCCCGGCGATGGCGCTCTTCAGTTGGGCATCCGCCGTATCCAGTGCAGCGGCGCTGACAAAACCCTGGGCCTGCAAGTCTCACGTGCGGTTGAAATTGGTTTGTGCGTTGCGCAACTCGACCTGCGCCTGCGCCACCTCGGCCTGACTGCGCTGCAGGCCAGGTTGCGCCTCGCGGTGGTCAATCGTTACCAGCAATTGCTCGGCCATTACTTTGTCACCGGCCTTGACCAAGAGCCTGGCAATATGCCCACTCGCCTGCACCGACACGGTACTTTGCTTCACAAGTTAAATCACCCCGTCGAGTTCAAAGATGGTCGCCATTGA
>JBLHZH010000307.1:0-3483 GCA_047629695.1 Rhodoferax sp. | reverse complement strand
GCCACCGCCCTGATTCTGCGACAGCGGCAGCAGGCGACGGAGCGACTGGCACTGGAGGTCCTGAGCGAGAGCCTGCGCCAGGCCAGTCACCGCGCGCAGACCGCCAATCTGGCCAAGAGCCAGTTCCTGGCCAATATGAGCCATGAAATTAGAACGCCCATGAACGGCGTCATCGGGATGACCGAGCTGGCGCTGGCGCATGCCAGTAGCGCCACACAGCGCAGCCATCTGAGTACGGCGCTTGGTTCGGCCCACGCCTTGATGGATATCCTGAACGAAGTCCTTGATTTTTCAAAAATCGAGGCGGGTCACCTGACCTTGGAACAGATCCCATTTAACTTACGGCAAGTGGTTAACGACACCCTGGCCAGCCTGCAGGGGCGGCTGCTGGGCAAAGGGCTGACACTGCTCTGCGAGTTGCCCGCTGACCTGCCGGCCCGGATGGTGGGGGACCCGGGTCGTATACGCCAGGTGCTGACCAACCTCTGCGATAACGCTATCAAATTCACCTTGCACGGTGGGCTGACTGTGCGCGTGCAATGGCGTGAGGTGTCGGCCAGCGACCTCGAGGTCGGCCTGTCGGTGAGTGATACCGGCATTGGCATTGCCAACGACAAACAAAAGTCTATTTTTGCGGCCTTCAATCAGGCCGACAGTTCGACCACCCGGCCGTTCGGTGGCACCGGACTGGGTTTGACTATTTGTACCCGTCTGGTGGCTCTGATGGGGGGGGGCATCGGGGTACAGAGCCAACCCGGTCAGGGCAGTCGCTTTAATTTCACGGTGCGATTGGGCCGGCTGGTCTGATGTTAGCGGCTGCGCCCGGCCTTGTACTTGCCGCTGCCGGCTCCCAGTACACCATCAGCCTGTGCCAGGCGGGCCATGGCCTTGGCGGCGTGGGCATGGGTGATGGCGAGCCCTAGCGCATCGGCGGCATCAGGTCCGGGCAGGCCGGGCAGCGTCAGCAGGCGGCGCACCATTTCCTGAATCTGGGTTTTGTCGGCCCGGCCGTAGCCGACCACCGCCTGCTTCATTTGCAGGGCGGTGTACTCGGCCACCGGCAAATCCGAAAACACCAGCGCGGTGACGCAGGCGCCCCGCGCCTGCCCCAGCAGCAGCGTGGATTGCGGGTTGACGTTGACAAACACGATCTCCACCGAGGCCGCATCCGGCTCGTAGCGTTTCACGACCTCGCGAATACCATCAAATAAAATTTTGAGACGCGCTGGCAACTGGCCGCGCTCAATGAGCTTGTGGGTGTTGATGGTGCCGCTTGCGACATAGCTCAGTTCGCTGCCATTGACATCAATCAGGCCAAAGCCGGTGGTGCGCAGACCGGGGTCGATACCTAAAATTCTCATGCTAGTTCAGGGGAGGACGGCATCGCCCATGCGGGCGGCAATCACGCCTGCTCGGCCAGCAATGTAGCTGGAATTGGGTAACTTTTCAAAGTATTTGGGACGCGGTAGCATCACCGCCAGCCGGGCCGCCTCATAGGCACTGAGGCGGGCGGCGGGCTTGCGAAAGTAGTGCTGGGCAGCGGCCTCGGCACCAAAAATTCCTTCCCCCCATTCCACATTGTTGAGGTAAATCTCCAGAATGCGCTGCTTGCTCAATAGCGACTCCAGCAGCAGCGTCAGCACAAACTCCTGGCCTTTGCGCAGCAGGGTGCGTTCGCCGGATAAAAACAGATTCTTGGCCAGTTGCTGGGTAATGGTGGAGCCACCGACCACCTTGGGCGCGCGGATCAGGGCCTTGCTGCCGGCACTGCCCGCCTTCCGCGCTGACTGCGCTTTGGCGGCCTGGGCTTCGGCCTTGGCATTCTTTTCCCAGGCTTTTTCCAAGGCATCCCATTCCACGCCATCATGGTTCATGAAGCCGTCATCTTCGCTAGCAATCACGGCACGTTTGAGGTTGTCTGAAATTTTTGGGTAGGCCATCCATTGCTGTTGCCAGCGTAGCGGCCCGTTCTGGTTCAGCAGGCGCCAGGTTTCGGAGCGCTGAAAGGTGGTTGACTCCGGTGCCAGCACCACCATCAGGGCAATCCGCGTGACAAAGAAGAGTTGCAGTGCCAGCAGGGCAGCCAGCACCAGGCCGAGAAATCTCATTGAGACATCAACCGGGTTTCTAGCGTTTTGTCGCGGGTGAACTTGAAACGCGAGACCACTAGAATTTGGTCGGCCTGGCGCCGCATGGCGGCATTGAAAGTGCCAAACGGGCCGGCACTGCGAGCGATTGCCTCGGCGCGACGGTCCAGCGTGCGGTTGCCTGAGCTTTGTACGATTTCGATGTTGAGCACTTGGCCATCGAAGTTGACGGTGACGATCATGGTCAGTTCGCCATAGAGCTTCTTGCCCCCGGCCTCGGGAAAGTTTTCGGTGCCTTTGTCTTCGATGGTGCGACGCAGGTGGTCGTAATAAACCGCATAGACCTCTTCCTGAGTGGCTGGGCTGATGTAGCGTTTTTTGGGTCGTGCATTCTCTTGATTGATACGGCGTTCAATCTCGGCCAGCAGCTTGATTAACTGGCGTCGTTTTTCTTCGCGCGCGACTTGTGACGGCGTCGCTTTGGACTGCTTGGGCTGGGGCGGTGGTAGGGCCGCCAGCATGTCGCGTACCTGCGCCAGCATCAGGTTTTGCTGCTCCTGCAGTCTCTGTAGTTGGCTTTGGACCGATTGTTGGACATCGTCGCCTATTTCCGAGATCAGGGCAGGAGGCAGCGGACTGGTGGCGCGGCCCAGATCGGCATCGCCACCACCCGCCATCGCGGCCTGCGCAATGGCTATGGCTTTTTCAGGGCGTTCGGTGGTACGTGCATTGACCAGAATAACTTCCAGCGGTGTGTCTTCAAACACGCGGTTGAAGGACTCGGGGTCGACAAAATGCACTGTCAACAGCACCGCGTGGACCGTAATCGAGGCTCCGAGCGCGAGCTGCAGAACACTGAAAGAACGCAGGTTCACGGGGTCACTTGGGCTTCTTTGGCGGGCGGACTGTCGCTCTCGGGCTCGCTCAGGTCGACCGCAATGGCGAGCGGACCCGCCACCGGGTCGTCGTCGTCCCCGCTGTCGTCCTGTTCCGTGGCTCCTTCGGATTCGGTCGGCAGGTCGAGCCGCTCGATCACGGTACCGTGGATGTCGAGCGTTACCTCGTCAATGTCGCCTAGTTTGACGCGCACTTGGGCACCACGCGGCAAACCGCTGGCCCCTACCACTGGCAGCACCAGCGGTAGTTCGTCCGCCCGCACCATGTTGTCCTTGAACACCGTAGCGACGATTTCGGTGATGCCGTTTTGTTGCAGGTACTTGAGCGTCCAGAAGCGCTCGATGGCACGCTGGTAGTCGTTGTACGCAAAGTAGGCGCCATCAAAACTGGAGATGATTGAGTACAGGTCGGCATCCTTGGGCTTGAATGGCGCTACCAGCGCAGCGGTTTTGCCGTGACGGGCGCAGGCAATGATTTGCCACTGATTCACCAAGTCGGT
>JBLHZH010000306.1:0-3542 GCA_047629695.1 Rhodoferax sp. | reverse complement strand
GACTCTGAGGTGCTGGCCTGCCTGCAGGCACGCGACACCTGTCGCGGCCGGGAAATCACAGGGACGCGTATTAACTAAACCAGAACTGGCAATTTTTTGACTGATTTCACCAACTTTTTATGCTGATCGGAAACCACCGGCTGGCGCTTCACTGCACAGGTGCTGGTGGTGGGTGACCAACAACCCACTGGGGGCGTTGCAGGAACTGGGACCAGCACTGCCGACCGACCGCTGAGGCACTGCGCAGCCCGGTTTTTGACAGAGAATCGGGATATGCAATTTAACTACATCGCCAACGCCTCCCTCCCGTCTTCGTCTGGCCGGACAATTGCCATACTGGACCCCTCTGACGGTCTGCCCTACGACAAAATTCAACGCAGCAATGCCGCCGACATTGACGTGGCGGTCCGCGCCGCACGCCAAGGTTTTGATGCCGTCTGGGGCAAATTGACGGCGACCGAGCGAGGTCGCCTGCTGATGCGCTTGTCTTCCAAAATTACCGAACATGCAGAGGAACTGGCGGCAATCGAACAACGCGACTGCGGCAAACCAACCCGTCAGGCGCGAGCTGATGCGCAGGCACTGGCCCGTTACTTCGAGTTTTACGCCGGTGCCTGCGACAAGCTGCATGGTGAGACCATTCCCTACCAAGCCGGCTACAGCGTGCTGACTTGGCATGAGCCACACGGCGTCACCGGCCACATCATTCCATGGAATTATCCAATGCAGATTTTTGGGCGCAGTGTCGGTGGGGCGCTGGCCGGCGGCAATGTGTGTGTTGTCAAGCCGGCAGAAGATGCCTGCCTGTCGCTGCTGCGGGTCGCAGAACTGGCCGCAGAGGTCGGGTTTCCGGCCGGCGTCATCAATATCGTCACTGGCTACGGCCATGAAGTGGGCGACGCGCTGGCACGTCACCCCGGCATTGACCACATTAGTTTCACCGGCAGCCCCTCAATCGGGACACTGATTCAGCAGGTCGCAGCACTGCGCCACTGTCCGGTGACGCTGGAGCTGGGTGGTAAAAGTCCGCAGATCGTCTTTGCCGACGCCGATCTGGACGCCGCCATCCCCGCCATCATCAGCGGCATTGTGCAAAATGCCGGGCAAACCTGCTCCGCCGGCTCGCGCCTGCTGGTTGAAAAAGCTATTTACGAGCCCTTGCTGGCGCGTCTGGGCCATGAGTTCGAGAAGCTGCGGGTCGGGCCAGCCAGCATGGACCTTGACCTCGGACCCTTGATTCGCCAGCAGCAACAAGAGCGTGTCTGGGACTTTTTGAGCGATGCCCAAGTCGCCAACATTGCCATGGTGGCCCAGGGCATGATTGTTGATGAAGCGCCGCAAACCGGCTTTTACCAAGCCCCCACCCTGCTCCGCGATGTGCCTGCCCTGCACCGCTTGGCCCAGGAAGAAATATTTGGCCCGGTGCTGATCGCTATGCCGTTCCAAGACGAAGACCACGCTGTGGAGCTCGGCAACAGCACGCCTTTTGGGCTGGCCGCCGGGGTCTGGACGGCAGACGGCGGACGCCAGTTCCGGATGGCCAAACGCCTGCGCAGCGGTCAGGTCTTCATCAACAACTACGGTGCAGCTGGCGGAGTGGAGTTACCTTTTGGTGGTGTCAAATCCAGTGGCTATGGCCGCGAAAAAGGTTTGGAAGCCTTGTATGGTTTTACCACCCTGAAAACCGTAGCGATCCGTCACGGCTGAATGACTTGCGGGCGCAGCGCACGGAGGCGCAGGTCTTGTCCTCTGAAAAAATGTCAGAATTCAATTTGAAATACCATTCTTGCGCGGTCCTAAAAATGCGTCATGACATGTCCAGAACGATAAACCGGGCCCACAAGCGACTTTTTCTCTTCCCCCACACCGAGACTACTGACCATGCGCGTTCTTAATAAATCTATCATCGTGACCGGCTCGGGCAGCGGTATTGGCGAAGGCATTGCCAAACGGCTGGCTATTGAAGGGGCCCAAGTCATCGTCAACGACATCAACGCCACACTGGGACAGCAAGTGGTAGCCGATATCGTCGCTGCAGGTGGAAAAGCCTCATTTTTTGCGGCTGACGTGACTAAAACCGACGAGGTTCGGGCCTTGGTTGACGCTGCCGTGCAGCGCCATGGCGCCCTCGACGTCATGGTCAATAATGCCGGCTGGACCCACCGTAACCGCCCGGCACTCGAGGTCAGCGAAGACGAGTTTGACAAGTGTTACGCCGTCAACGTCAAAAGCATTTACCTCGCCACGGTGCACGCCACCCCGGTGTTCCGAGCTCAGGGTGGTGGCTGCTTCATCAACATTGCCTCCACGGCAGGCGTGCGCCCGCGTCCGGGACTGACCTGGTACAACGGCTCCAAAGGCGCGGTCATCACGACCTCCAAGTCGCTGGCTGCCGAATTAGGCCCGGATAATATTCGCGTTAACTGCATCAACCCGGTCTTCAACCCGGACACAGCGCTAGCAGCTGAATTTGCCGGTGGTCCGCTAACCGAAGAACGCAAAGCCAAGTTTCGCGCCAGTATTCCATTAGGTCGGTTTTCCACGGCACTGGACGTGGCCAATGCCGCCCTGTACCTGGCCAGCGACGAAGCTGCCTTTATCAGTGGCGTCTGTCTGGAAGTCGACGGTGCCCGCTGTGTTTAACCTCATCATTTACCCTGATACCCAACATGACAGAACCCCTCTCGCTTGCTCCCCGAATCATCCCGCTGATTGACCAACGATCGGCCGCGCTGCGCACGCCAGAGGCGGCCTTCATCTCCACCAGTCGCATCAGCGCTACCGGTCTGCTGTCCGACACCCGGGGCCGGGAGCTGCGAGATTTGCGCATCAGCGTGACTGACAGATGCAACTTCCGCTGCAACTACTGCATGCCCAAAGAAGTATTTGACAAAGACTATCAGTATTTGCCGCATGCGTCACTGCTGACATTTGAAGAAATTGCCCGTATCGCCACGGTATTTGTCGGCCACGGCGTGCAAAAAATCCGGCTCACGGGCGGCGAGCCGCTGCTGCGCAAAAATCTTGAACGGCTGATTAAGCAACTGGCTAATCTGCGCACGCCCGAAGGTCGCCCACTGGACCTGACCCTCACCACCAACGGCTCGCTGCTGGTACGCAAGGCCCAGGCGCTCAAAGCGGCCGGACTACAACGCGTCACCATCAGCCTAGACGGGCTCGACGATGCCGTATTTCGCAGCATGAATGATGTCGATTTTCCGGTCGCCGATGTACTGGCTGGCATTAAGGCCGCGCAAGCGGCGGGTCTAGGGCCGATCAAGATCAATATGGTGGTGAAGCGCGGCACCAACGACCAGGAAATTTTACCGATGGCCCGCTATTTCAAAGGTACGGGCATCGTGTTGCGCTTCATCGAGTACATGGATGTCGGCGCCACCAATGGCTGGCGCATGAATGAGGTACTGTCCTCGCGTGAGGTGGTGGAGCGCATTCATACTGACATGCCACTGGTGCAGCTCGACCCCAGCAACCCAGGCGAAACAGCACAACGCTGGGGCTACGCCGATGCCACCGGCCAGCAT
>JBLHZH010000305.1:0-3578 GCA_047629695.1 Rhodoferax sp. | reverse complement strand
GCACTGGCAACCGCTTGTGTGGCCGAGTTGACCGCGCTGGGCGTGGCCAAGGACAACATCCACCTGGTGCAGGTGCCAGGCGCACTCGAGGTGCCGGTGGCATTGCTGGCAATGGCTAAGACTGGAAAATACCACGCACTGGTGGCACTAGGTTGCATTATTCGGGGCGAAACCTACCACTTTGAACTGGTCGCCAACGAATCCGGCGCGGGCGTCAGTCGGGTCTCGCTGGACCACCAACTGCCCATTGCCAATGCCATTATCACGACTGAGGATCTTGCACAGGCGGTCGCCAGACAAACTGACAAGGGGCGCGACGCCGCCCGTGCTGCCGTTGAAATGGCCAACCTGCTGGAAGCAATCAAATGAACGACTTGAAACCAAAACCCATGGGTATCCGCCCCCCCCGCCAGTCGCGCACTGGTGTTACCAGCACCGGCGCCCGCAAGGCGGGAAGCAAATCGGAGCGCTCACGCGCCCGCGAGTTCGCCTTGCAGGCGCTCTACCAGACCCTGGTTGGCAAAAATACCGCCTCGGACATTGACACCTTTACCCGCGAACTGGCGGGCTTCTCCAAGGCTGATTCAGTGCATTTTGATGCGCTGCTGCATGGTTGCACCGAACAGGCGGTCGAACTGGACGCCCTCCTGCTTCCGTTGCTGGATCGCCGCCTGACAGAGATCTCGCCGGTCGAGCACAGCATCATGTGGATTGGCGCCTACGAGCTCAAGCACTGCATGGATGTACCGTGGCGCGTTGTACTCAATGAATGCGTGGAGTTGGCCAAAGAGTTTGGCGGCACCGATGGTCACAAGTATGTCAACGCCGTGCTCAACGGCTTGGCATCCAGCCTGCGGGCGGAAGAAATAGCGGCAGACCGGGGTACCTCTCGCTCATGAAGATTTCCGGGCGGGCACAACGCATAGAACCTTTTTACGTGATGGAGGTCGCCAAGGCCGCGCAGGCCCTGGCCGCCGAAGTGGCCCACAGCGACTCGCCGATGGTTTTTTTGAACATCGGTGAACCTGACTTTACGGCACCCCCGCTGGTGCAGGAAGCCGCTTGCAAAGCAGTGCGCGATGGCCTCACGCACTACACGCAGGCCACCGGCATGCTGGAATTGCGTCAGCGTATCAGTGACTGGTACCGTCAACGCTTTAACACCCAGGTGCCAGCCAGCCGTATCGTCATCACGGCCGGCGCATCGGCTGCGTTGCATCTGGCCTGTCTGGCGCTGATTGAGTCGGGCGACGAGATCCTGATGCCTGACCCCAGCTACCCCTGCAACCGGCACTTTGTCAGTGCAGCGGAGGGCACTGCGGTACTGATTCCAACCACTGCCGCCGAGCGCTTTCAGCTCAGCGCCGACAAGGTGCAGACGGCCTGGGGCAACAAAACCCGCGGCGTGTTGCTGGCCTCGCCCTCCAACCCAACCGGCAGTTCGATTCACCCCGATGAACTGCGCCGCATTCACGAACTGGTCAGCAGTAAGGGCGGCATCACCCTGGTGGACGAAATTTACTTGGGTCTGAGCTTTGAGGCCCAATACGGCCAAACCGCCTTGGCACTGGATGACAACATCATCAGTATCAACAGCTTCAGCAAATACTTCAATATGACCGGCTGGCGACTGGGCTGGATGGTGGTGCCTGAGTCCCTGGTGCCGGTCATTGAGCGCTTGGCGCAAAACCTCTTTATTTGTCCCAGCACGATTGCACAGTACGCCGCTCTGGCCTGCTTCGAGACCGAAAGCTTGACCGAATATGAACGCCGGCGCGCGGAGTTCAAAGCCCGTCGTGACTACTTTATTCCTGGCCTCAATGCCTTGGGTTTGCAGGTACCAGTCATGCCCGATGGCGCTTTTTATGCTTGGGCTGACTGCACGCAAGCCTGCCAGAAGTTGGGCTTCAAGGACAGCTGGGATCTGTCGTTTGCCATCATGCAGCAGGCCCACGTGGCCGTCACTCCCGGACGTGATTTTGGCAGTGCTGATACCGCAAATTTCATTCGCTTTTCGACTGCCAGCGCGATGCCTCAGTTAAATGTCGCCCTAACGCGCCTGAAAGACTTTTTGAAATGAACCAAGACATGTCGATCCTCCACCTGGTACTCAATGCCAGTGTGGTTGTGCAATTTGTGATGGTGCTGCTGATGGTAGTGTCGGTTTCAAGTTGGGCCGCCATTTTTCGAAAACTACGCTCCATCAAGCGGGTCAAGACCCTTAACGACACCTTTGAGCGTGAATTCTGGTCTGGCACCAGCATGAACGACCTCTACGGTGCGGCCACCAAAAATGCCCGTGACTCCGGCCCGATGGAACGCATTTTTGCCAGCGGCATGCGCGAATACCAAAAATTGCATGAAAAACGCATCACTGATCCCAGCACCCTGATGGAGGGCGCACGGCGTGCCATGCGCGCCAGCTTTCAGCGTGAGATGGACGAGATAGAGACCAACCTATCGTTTCTGGCATCGGTCGGTTCAGTATCGCCTTATGTCGGCTTGTTCGGCACCGTTTGGGGCATCATGCATGCGTTCACCGGACTGGCCTCGCTACAGACCGTGACTCTGTCAACAGTGGCGCCCGGCATTGCCGAGGCCCTCGTGGCAACGGCCATTGGTTTGTTTGCGGCGATTCCGGCGGTGGTGGCTTACAACCGCTTTGCCCGTGATATTGACCGGGTCGCAATCCGCCTGGAGACTTTCACAGAAGAGTTCTCCAATATTTTGCAGCGTAATGTAGGCGCCCAATCGGCGTCCGGCCGGTAAAAGGAGCTCTGACATGGCATCTCTGGTCAGCCGCGGACGCGGCCGCCGTACGATCAACGAAATCAATATGGTGCCCTTCATTGACGTGATGTTGGTGCTATTGATTATTTTCATGGTCACCGCCCCGCTCATTACCCCCAGCGTGATCGACCTACCCAGTGTCGGCAATGCCGCTCGGCAACCCGACTTGGTCATTCAAATCATCATCAACAAAGATGAGTCTATCGCCATGAAAGTGCAGGAGAAATCCTCGCCCCTGACACTGCAGAGCCTCGGTATGATTGTGAAAACGGCACAGGGCGGGGTCATCAACTCCGCCGTGGTCATCAGCGCCGACAAAAACACCAAGTACGAGACCGTCGTCAAGGTGATGGATGCCTTAAAGCGGGCCGACGTCCAGCGCGTTGGCCTGTCCGTTCAACTAGCCAGCTAATGGTGCAGCAAACCCGGCTAACCTATGGTTGACAGAACCGAGAGCGACCGCCTTGACTTGGCGCCGCCCCCTACCCGTGGCCTGATACGTTCGTTCAGCCTGGCCTTGCTGGCCCACGCTTTTTTGCTGGCCGCCATCACCTGGGGCGTTTCCTGGAAGCGCGAAACCGTTACTCTCAGTGCCGAGGCCGAGCTCTGGTCGGCCGTACCGCAACCAGCGGCAGCCCAATTGAAAGAAACTGTACCTGTACCTGTACCTGCACCGGTTCCGGTGCCTGTCCCCGTGGCCCCGCCACCGCCGCCGATCCCGAAACTCGTTGCACCGCCAATGCCCGCATCGCCGAAGGTTGAACTCCAGTTGCCCGACCCCAGCATTG
>JBLHZH010000304.1:0-3582 GCA_047629695.1 Rhodoferax sp. | reverse complement strand
AACTTCATCAGCTTGGACGATGGACTCGATTTATTCCTGGATCGCACTTTAGGAGCAATTCAAACTGGTAATGCTCATTCATCAAATTTTATACAGCATTAACAAGTACTGACGAACTGCAGCTTGCAAGTAGTCCAGAGAATTACCGGTCTGAGACCTGTTGGTGAACTTAGTCTTTGTGGTCAATGCAAGTGTTCATTGATGCGAACTGGTCTGCCCTATCGACTGTAGAACCAAGTTAGCAAACTTATCACCCACTTCGCGCAGGTGGACCTCTCGCTAAGACGCTGTTTCAGCTACAAGATGCATCAGACCTGCATCGGCAAAGTCAGCTTTGGAGAAAAAAGCTCAGTGTTTAGCCCAGCCGCAAACGACTTAAACGCGGCGTATTTGACTCAGCAAAGTCCCTCATAAACGACTAGAACGGATCTAAACCCAGCCCTCTGGCTAAATTTAATGAATGACAGCCATCTGCCAAGACCTATCAGCCACAGAACGAACAAGAATGAATCCTGCCGATATGTAGCGGGTACGGACCACGCTCTCTTTGACGACATTCATGCCCTCAAGCGCATACGCACAGATCATGGCAGCCCATGACGTCCTGAATTACAGCGCTGTATTCAGCATTGGGGCACCGATTAGGCGGCAATCGAAAAAATGATTAATTGGCAAAAAATAAAAGTTAATCCGATTACTAGTCATCTTGAATTTTTTTATATTTAAAAGATTCTATGCAAAAAAGCTTTTTTTGCGTGTTCTACTCCGTGCTTCTTTTTCAGTCACGGTCTTTGAATGCGCCTCTTCTCCCAGTATGCCTCTGCGGTTGTTGTTTCACTTTTTGGAGTATTTGGAGCGGTCCCTACCAGCCAGGCGGCTGAAAGCTTTTCAGCCTGCCCCCAGTTTTTTGCTAACGCCAGATCGCCCGTGGTCGTCCCACGGCCAACCGACCGGGCACTTTGTTACGACGCTTTTGCCATTCTTCATTCAGGAGAGAGCAAAACGCCAGTTTTCGTCGCTGAAAAGCTGAACCGGGCCGCGGTAGCTGATGCCGACGAGAAACGTACCAACCGGTTTTTCCCTGATGCCCGTCTGCGGGCGGCCGAACGAGCCTCGCTGGACGATTACAAAAACAGTGGCTACGACCGGGGTCACATGGCTCCAGCAGGGGACATGCCAACGGCACAAGCCATGGCTCAGAGTTTTTCTCTGGCCAATATGGTGCCCCAGTCATCCGAGCTGAACCGGGGCCCCTGGGCCAGCTCGGTCGAAGGTGCAACACGAAAATACGCCTCACGGGCCACCGGGAACGTGTTTATCATCACCGGCCCGGTCTACTTTCCCAACATTGCCCAGAGTCAAAGCATTGGTCGCGGTAAAGTGCGAGTTCCTAAGTACCTTTTCAAGCTGGTTTATGACCAAGACCAGAACCGGGCCTGGGCCCACTGGCACGAGAACAAAGGCACGCGGACCGAGCGACCAATTGGCTATGCCGAGTTGGTAAGACGCACCGGCATTGACTTTTTGCCCGGGCTGAATCCCAAGGATTGATAGCGTTTACTCCAGCTCGTTCTCATCTTCCAAGTCGTCGTTGTCCATCACGGCAATTTCGGCATATTGCACGCCATTGAGTTGGTGACGGTAGGCCTGAAAAGCGTGGCTTGCCGTGCTGTCGCTGTCGCCATCGTCATCAGCGACAGCAGCGGCCAAATGGTGTTTGGCAGCCGCCGAAAAATGAAGGGCCGCCATCCGGTGGTACTCGGCTGAAGTCTCGAATTCTTCGGCGGAATTAGCCTCATTCAACTCGACTTCAGACAGGGATGGCATCTCGGACTTGTTTTCGTTGGACATAGGGTGCTCGCAAAAGTTGACAACGGCGACATGCCGTGAATCTGAGCATGCGCGAATGGTGTGAAAGCCTGATGACAAACGGCAAACGCCCTCTGAAAGTTCTTATCTCTGCGAGGCAGCAGGCCGCGGCAGCCCCTAATTTCGGCTCTCTCAAGGCAGACCCATGCAGTTGGCGTAATAAGTAGTGGTCGCGGGCCAGTCAGAAAAGACACCCCGCACGCCGACCTCTTTGGCCAACACATCCAGTACCTGCATGACGTCACCCTCTCGCGTCATGTTGGCATCGACGCCCTGGTAATACCAGCCGTTGTTGCCATCCGCCAGAATGCCCGAACGCTCCAGCGACCAGGCAATGATGGCCAGTCCCGCCTGTTTGACGTTTTTGGCATAGTCCGAGGCCACCAGTTGACCATTTTGGATGGTCAGCAAGGCAAACAGCGGCGGCGCCACAATCTGGATGCCGTCTTGCTTATAACTTTTCAGCACCGCCAGACCAGGTAACTCAGCAACTGTATTGGCACCGTCAAGGTAGACTGCCTGATGACCAAAAGTAGGCTCGTTTTTAAGCCAGTAAAGCACATCCTCTTTGTTGAATGACTGGGCAAATACCTGGCTGGCGGGCACCCCGGCGGCCTTGTATTCGTCAATCATTTTTTGCGCGTAATCGGCCTGACTGAAGCCGTCAAAAGGCATGGGGACCCTGGCCGACTTCAGCTCAGGTGTCATATTCACACCCAACTGGCGGAACAGCGCAATGCTCTCCTGATGCGTGAGCAAGGTGCCACTGCTGGAGCCGCTGTACAAGTCGGTGCGCCAGTTGGCGGTGCCGTTGAGGTATTCGGCCACCGTTTTGGCCTTGGGGTTGGCGGCGTCCATTTTTCCGTGCAGGGTCCGGAATTCAGCCAGCGTGATATCGCTAGTACGGCACTCAGCGCTGGCCGGCGTATTTTTTACGGCATCAAAAGGGGTAAAGCCTTGAGTACACTTTGCAGCCAGCGGCGTAGCAAGAATGTTAGTGGTTGTATGCAAGTCGTTTTGAGCATGGCGACAGACTAACTGCTGGTCTTTGGTAAAGGTCACATCACACTCGACGATGCCCGCACCCATGCGCACGGCGGCTTCATAAGACTCCCGCGTATGCTCAGGAAACATCAGGGGTGCGCCGCGATGCCCCATCGAAAATTCCGACTTTTTGAAGGGGCCGTTACTGCAGCTTTGCAGCCGGGTTTTAAGCGGGCCGGGGAGCATGTCCCCGACCAAAAAGAAGGGTCGTGGGCCTAACTGTATGTTGATCGCAGACGGCTCGGATTGCGCCATGACAGCGCTGGTTGCCAGCAGCCAACCTGCAACAGATAAACATGACCACCGGATTGACATAACTTGTTCCTTGAATACTTTGAAAAAGCGGGAAAAGGGTCATATTACAAAATTACGGCGTCAACTTTGTGACCCCTCTTGGTCTTAGCGAGCGCAGTGCAACAGCCCGTGACTTACTGGATTACCACGTCGTTCCTCCTCGCAAAGACGAGGGTACGGTGGTCATCTCACGCTAACCAAGGCGCTCGCAACAGCGATTGGGGTGCGGGTTTCGATCGATTTCTAGGCCTTTGACAGTATAAGGCGGGGGCCTGCACTCCAATTGCTGCACCGCTTCGCTTGCCCTGCACCGGATGACTTAGGTGAATTCCAATTAAAGGGTTAACCCTTATTTAACAAAGGTTGCACCTCACA
>JBLHZH010000303.1:0-3582 GCA_047629695.1 Rhodoferax sp. | reverse complement strand
CGTCATTCCATGAAGATGTAGTTTTTTATCCAGTGCTCTGCATCGGAGAGACCGTCTGCACCAAGTCGCAAAGACGAAGAGGGGAGATGGGCTGCCGCGCTTCGCTCGCAGAGACAAAGATGTGGTAGTTGTTGCCCGCCAACCAGGGGGGCCGCACCCCAATTGCTGCACCACGTTACTCGCAAAGCCGATTGTTTCCTACGCCACAAATACCCGGGCCTTGCGCGGTGTCAGGATCAGCACTTCATTGAGCTTCAACTCAAGTGACTGGTAGAGCTGGGACGGAATTTGCACCTCAATGATGTCACCACTGCCGGCGTTCGACGCGTCTACCGGCAACAACTCCAGTCGCGCAATCGGCCCCACCACAATAGCGCGGGTCAGTTTGGCAATGATGCCGCGTGGCTGGTCGGTAGCGCCGGCCTGGTAGCGCTGCACATCCAGGTCATGCGGGCGTACATAGGCAAAGGCCTTGGCGTCTTGCGCATCCCGGTGCTCTGGGGTGGCCAGGCGCAGGCCGTGGTGGTCTTCGCCAATCAGCATCTCGCCTTCGTGGGCGCGGCCATGAAACAGGTTCACGTCACCCAAAAAGCCATAAACAAAGGGGCTGGCCGGGTGGTCCCAGACCTCTTGCGGCGAGCCGATCTGCTCAATCTTGCCACTGTTCATCAGCACCACGCGGTCCGACACCTCCAGCGCTTCTTCTTGGTCGTGCGTGACAAAAATACTGGTCACATGCAAGTCGTCGTGCAGGCGGCGCAGCCAGCGGCGCAGCTCTTTGCGCACCTTGGCGTCGAGTGCGCCAAAAGGCTCGTCAAGCAACAACACCTTGGGCTCCACGGCCAAGGCGCGGGCCAGGGCAATGCGTTGGCGCTGGCCACCCGACAGTTGGGCCGGATAGCGGTCCGACAGCCAGTCCAGCTGCACCAGACCCAGCAGGTCATACACTTTTTGCTTGATTACGGCCTCGGTGGGGCGCGTGGCGCGTGGTTTCATGCGCAGGCCAAAGGCGACGTTGTCAAACACCGTCATGTGGCGAAACAGCGCGTAATGCTGGAACACAAAGCCGACGTTGCGCTCGCGCACATGGACGTCGGTGGTGTCTTCGCCGCTGAATAAAATATTGCCAGTGTCGGCCGTCTCCAGCCCGGCAATGATGCGCAGCAGCGTAGTTTTGCCGCAGCCCGAAGGCCCCAACAAGGCCACCAGCTCACCCGAATCGATGTCTAGCGACACGTCACGCAAGGCCTGGAAGGTGCCAAACTCTTTGCTGACGTTGCGAATTTCAATACCCATTTTTATCTTTCGTATGCGATTGCTTGGCGGTCACTGTGGCTTTTCCATCGGCAGGGTGGCGGCTTCCTGCTCGCGTCTGGCTTTCCACTCCACGCCCGACTTGATGACCAGGGTCACCAGTGCCAGCAAGGCTAGCAGCGAGGCTACGGCAAAGGCGGCCACCGACTGGTATTCGTTGTAGAGAATTTCAACATGCAGGGGCAAGGTGTTAGTTTGGCCCCGAATATGACCCGACACCACCGACACCGCGCCAAATTCGCCCATGGCCCGCGCGTTGCATAGAATTACGCCGTAGATCAGTCCCCATTTGATATTGGGCAGGGTCACGTGCCAGAAGGTTTGCCAACCGGTGGCACCCAGCACAATGGCGGCCTGTTCTTCTTCGGTGCCTTGCGCCTGCATCAGCGGAATCAGTTCGCGGGCGATGAAAGGCACCGTTACAAACATGGTCGCCAGCACAATGCCCGGCACGGCAAAGATGATCTTGATGTCGTGTTCCATCAGCCAAGGGCCCATCCAGCTGTTGGCGCCAAACAGCAACACATAGACCAGACCGGCCACTACTGGCGACACCGAGAACGGCAAGTCGACCAGTGTGGTTAAAAAGGCCTTACCCCGGAACTCGTGCTTGGCAATGGCCCAGGCCGCAGCCACACCAAACACCAGGTTCACTGGTACCGTGATGGCGGCGACCAGCAGCGTCAGGCGAATGGCGCTCCAGGCGTCGGGCTCCTTCAGCGCGCTCAGGTAGGCGCCCAGTCCCTGGCGCATGGCCTCTGTAAAGACCGCAGCCAGTGGCAGTACCAAAAACAAAAAGATAAAGCCCAGTGCCAGCCCGATCAGGGTGCGGCGCACCCAGACTGGTTCGGTGGTTCCCGCACGTGCATGGCGCACAACAGCATTGGCAGTCATGAGATGGCCCCCGAGCGGCGACGTTGCCAGGCTTGCAGGGCGTTAATTACCAGCAGCAGAATAAAAGAGAAGCCCAGCATGACGACTGCGACAGCGGTGGCGCCGGCATAGTCGTATTGCTCGAGCTTGCCGATGATGATTAGCGGTGTAATTTCGGACACCATGGGCATGTTGCCAGCGATAAAAATCACCGAGCCGTATTCGCCCACGGCGCGGGCAAAAGCCATGGCAAAACCGGTCAGCAGGGCCGGCGCAATAGTCGGCAGGATGACGTGGCGAAAGGTCTGCCAGCGCGTGGCGCCCAGACAGCTGGCAGCTTCTTCCAGCTCTTTTTCCACATCTTCCAGCACCGGTTGTACGGTGCGCACCACAAAGGGCAGGCTGATGAAAATCAGGGCGATCACGATGCCGTTGCGGTTAAAGGCCAGCTGAACCCCGTAGGGCTCCAGAAACTGGCCGATCCAGCCGTTGCCAGCCAGCAGGGCAGTCAGCGCAATGCCGGCGACCGCTGTGGGCAGGGCAAACGGCAGGTCCACCAGTGCATCGATGATTTTTTTGCCTGGAAAGCTGTAGCGCACCAGCACCCAGGCTACCAACAGGCCAAAAAACACATTGACAAAGGCGGCGATGAAGGAGGCGCCAAAGGTCAACTGGTAGGACGCCAGTACGCGCGGGCTTGCCACCGCCAGCCAGAATTCGGCCCAGGTCAGGGTGAAGGTCTTGAATACCAGCGCCGACAGGGGAATCAGCACAATCAGGCTCAGGTACAGCAGGGTATAGCCGAGCGTCAGGTTGAAGCCCGGCAGTACGCGGCGCATCGGCCGCTTGCGCACGAGTGCATCACGCATGCCCTGAGGCGCCGAAAAAGTAGCAGCGATCATTTACTTGAGGGTGTAAAGCTTGTCGAACTGGCCGCCGTCGTTAAAGTGCACCTTTTGCGCTTCGGCCAGCGAACCAAAGTATTCGTTCACAGTAAAGAGATGGATTGGCTTGAAGACGTCGGCATGCTTTTTAAGCACCGCTGCCGAGCGCGGACGCAAGCCGTGTTGGGCAGCAATCTCCTGCGCTTCGTCGGAGTACAGGTAATCCAGGTAGGCCTTGGCGACTTCCGCCGTGCCCTTCTTGGCCACGGTGCGCTCGACCACCGCCACTGGATTTTCGGCCACGATACTCACCGAAGGGTGTACCGCCAGCACTTTTCCACGGCCAAACTCACGGTTCACCGACACCACTTCGGACTCAAACGTGACCAGTACATCACCAATGCTGCGCTGCAAAAAGATGGTGGTGGCGTCGCGTCCGCCCTTGGCCAGAATCGGCACGTTTTTATACAGTTTGCCGACAAATTCGGCCGCCTGGGCGGGCGTGCCACCT
>JBLHZH010000302.1:0-3600 GCA_047629695.1 Rhodoferax sp. | reverse complement strand
ACGCCCGCAGCCTGCAGCGCCTCCAGCACCGCGCTGCCTGCGCCGCCCATCAAGGCTCCTTCTTCAAGCGTGACCAAGCCGTCGTGGGTGCCCGCAACTTGCAGCAGCAAAGCAACATCCAATGGTTTCGCCCAGCGCATGTTGACGACCGTGGCGTTAAGTGCCTGAGCCGCTTCCAGCGCCGGATACAACAGCGTGCCAAAGACCAGTATTGCCACACCCGGCCCGCTACGCCGAATTTCACCCTTGCCATAAGGGAGCGCGTCCAGACTGGTCTGCACCACCACGCCGGCACCGACACCCCGCGGGTAACGCACAGCCACCGGGTGGTCTTGCGCAAAGGCGGTGCAAAGCAACTGACGGCACTCGTTTTCATCCGCCGGACAGGCCACGCTGATATTGGGAATGCAGCGCAAAAAAGGAATATCGTATGCGCCGGCATGGGTCGCGCCGTCGGCGCCCACCAAACCGGCCCGATCCAGCGCAAAAACCACTGGCAGGTTTTGAATTGCTACGTCATGAATCAACTGGTCATAGCCGCGTTGCAGAAAAGTGGAGTAAATCGCCAACACCGGCTTCAGACCTTCGCAGGCCAGACCGGCGGCAAAGGTGACGGCGTGCTGCTCGGCAATGCCGACATCAAAATAACGCTTGGGGTACTGTTTTTCAAACTCCACCATGCCGGAGCCTTCACGCATGGCCGGGGTAATGCCAACCAGACGTGGGTCATGTGCCGCCATATCGCAGAGCCACGTTCCAAACACGTGAGTAAAGGTTTGTTTGGGCGGTTTGCTGGGCTTTTGCAGGCCAATGGCGGGATCGAACTTGCCGGGCCCGTGATAGGCGACAGGGTCATTTTCAGCCAGTTTGTAGCCCTGCCCTTTTTTCGTCACCACATGCAAAAATTGTGGCCCTTTGAGGTGCTTGATGTTCTCAAGCATCGGAATCAGGGAGTCCAGGTCATGGCCATCAATCGGGCCGATGTAGTTGAAGCCAAACTTTTCAAACAGGGTGGCCGGCACCACCATGCCTTTGGCGGTTTCCTCAATGCGCTTGGCCAATTCGAACAGGGGTGGCGCGCCTTTGAGCACCGTTTTGCCTGCGTTTTTGGCCGCCGCATAGAACTGCCCGCTCATCAGCTTGGCCAGGTAGCGGTTGAGCGCGCCCACTGGGGGGCTGATGCTCATGTCGTTGTCATTCAGGATGACCAACAAATTACAGTCGGCCACGCCGGCGTTGTTGAGTGCCTCAAAGGCCATGCCGGCGGTCAGTGCCCCGTCGCCAATGACGGCAATCGCATGGCGCTCTTCACCCTTGATCTTGGCGGCCAACGCCATCCCCAGCGCGGCTGAAATAGAGGTGCTGGAGTGCGCCGTGCCAAAGGCATCGTAGACGCTTTCCACGCGCTGTGGAAAACCGCTCAAGCCGCCCTGCTGGCGCAGTGTGGCCATACGTTCACGCCGCCCGGTCAAAATTTTATGCGGGTAGGTCTGGTGCCCTACGTCCCACACCACACGGTCATGCGGCGTGTTGAAGACATAGTGCAGCGCCACCGTCAGCTCCACTGTACCCAGATTGGAGCTCAGGTGACCGCCGGTTTGGGAGACGCTGCTCAGCACATAAGCCCGCAACTCGTCGGCCAGCACGTCCAGTTGCGCACGCGGCAGCAAGCGCAGTTCAGCCGGGTCATTGATGGATTGCAGTAGCGGGAATGAAGTAATTGACATAGGCTCTATTTTTGATGGCTCTCAAAGCTTGCGGTGTCAGCGCTTGAAAGCGGGTTTCCCTGAATTTTTGAATGACCTGCGCGTTTCTAACTTAACAGGCACGGTTAACGACCAACCTGGCCAGGCCCTGCAAGGCCGGGGACGGATCCAAACCCGGTTGCGCCAGCGCGGCCAGTGCCTGAGCCAGCAACTCCTGGGCGTGCGCCGTAGACCGGGCCAGCCCCAGTATCGATACATAAGTCGGCTTATCCTCAATGGCATCCTTGCCGGCGGTCTTGCCTAGCACGGCCGAGTCAGCGGTGACGTCCAAAATATCATCCACCACCTGAAATGCCAGACCCAGGGCGCCGCCATAGCTTTCCAGCGCCGCTAACCCAGCGGGCGTGACCTCGCCACAGGCCGCGCCCATCATGACGCTAGCTTGCAGCAGGGCACCGGTCTTGAGGCTGTGCATTTCACGCAACTGGCTCTCCGTCAAACGCTGGCCGACACTGGCAAGGTCAATCGCCTGACCGCCCGCCATGCCGGCACTGCCGGCCGCCCGCGCCAGCAGACGACACAAACGGGCCTGTTGCGCCACGGGGACACCGTCCTGCGGCGTCAGCAACTCAAAAGCCAAGGCCTGCAAGGCATCCCCGGCCAGCAAAGCACTGGCTTCACCAAATTTGATATGCACCGTGGGTTTGCCGCGACGCAACACATCGTTGTCCATGCAGGGCAAGTCGTCATGCACCAGCGAATAGGCATGAATCAACTCAACGGCACAGGCGGCGCGCAGCGCGATTTCGTGTTGTCGTGGACAGGCGGGATTACCCCCTGAGGCTTCCCAAGCGGCCATAACCAGTAGCGGGCGCAAGCGCTTGCCACCGTCCAGCACAGCGTAGCGCATGGCCTCCACCAGCGCAGCGGGGGCGCCATGGGTAGCGCCCAGTGGCGCCTCCGCCGTTACCCAGCGCATCAGGGCGTGCTCAATGGCGTCCAACTGGTCGGCACACCAGGCGTCTAGGTCAAATGAGGGGTTTGTTGTCACTGGAGTGTCCAAGTTTTAAGGGCATCTTGGTACGGCACATTGATGTGACCCTCAACTACTTCCAGTGGGTCACGGCAATAGGCAGGCAACTCGGCACCAAACTGATAGCCCGTGAACAGTTGCATCAACTCTTCCAAAGCAACTTCTTGACTGGCCGGTGCAACTAAAACAGGACGAGGGGCAGAGGCCATAGGGCGGAGAGTTCCATGAAACTTAAAACAATTATTTTAGGCGCTGAGGTGCGGACGCGGGCCAAGAGGCACATAAAACACACATACTGACACAAGACTGACGCACGCCTGCGATACCGATCACCCGATTCGCCTTGCAGCGCAAGATGTCTTGAGTGCGAGAAAGACCATATCCCCCCAAAAACCATAGGTCACCGTACAATCAAAACCCGGCAGCTCTCGAGGTAACTGCCCTTCAAGCCCCTCTTCGAGGGGTTTTTTGCATCCTATAAGGACCGAGTTGTGCAACAAATGTACAAAACCATTGCTCAAATACGGGGACAAGACCCCACAAAACCCATCGCCATGCAGGCTGTCAACAGCCCTTCGCAACTACCCGTTTCAAGTTATTTTGACGAAGCGCTGTACCAGCGCGAACGCCTTGAAATATTCCAACGAGGGCCACGCTATGTCGGCCATGCCCTGAGTGTGCCCCACGTGGGTGACTATGCCACGCTGGCGCAAGAGGCCCAAGGCCGAGTCTTGGTGCACACGCCCAGTGGCATTGAACTGATCTCCAATGTGTGCCGCCACCGCCAAGCCTTGATCCTTCAGGGACGGGGTTCACTGGCCACACCCCACGCGGGCGCCGAAATCAGCAACATCGTGTGCC
>JBLHZH010000301.1:0-3606 GCA_047629695.1 Rhodoferax sp. | reverse complement strand
GCCAAAAGGTGATCAGTTCACCATCGGGAACGGCGTGGTGACCACTCTCTTTAAAGTGGAGCACGGCTTGACCCAGTCCAAAGCGTTTGAGATTGGAGAAACTTGGTCGGTCGCCGGTAACCAGGTGATTAAGACCGAAGTCGAGCATGGCCGGACCGAAACTTCAACCTATGCCGATCTCAACAGCGACGGCCTCTTTACCAAAATTTCTGAGGCCTTCGTCAACAACCAGACCGGTGCGTGGGTGACCGTGGCCGACATGGCCAAGCAGCATGACCGTGATGGCTATGACAACCTGAGTGGCAGCGCCGAAAATGACGACCTTTATGGTGGTCTGGGCAATGACTTGCTCAACGGTGGTGACGATCTGATTGTGGGTGGCGATGGTGCCGGGAATGATGATGATTACTACTACTACGACGGCTGCAATGGGGGTTGATACCGTCAAATACAGCAGCGCTACGTAAGCGATTAGCGTTGACCTGACAACTGGCTAAGCTAGTGGCGTGGAAATTAACAACGACAAACTCAGCAGCATTGAAACGTCATGGCCGGTGACGGCAACGACCGCATCATCGGTATCGCACTGGACAACACACTTGAAGGTGACGCCGGTGATAATTTCACACTGGCGGACGATCGCGACGATATTTTGGTAGATGGCCTTGGCGTTGACATACTGATCGATGGCTTCGGTGCCGATACCTTGGTTTTCAACAGTCTGGCCGAGCTCGCTCTGGGCCGTACCCGTGGCATCTTGCTGGACTTGAGCCCGGCCCAGGGCGATAAGATTGACTTGCGTATGATGGATGCCAACGACCTGCTGGCTCGCTGTGGTTTGACTAGGGCCGCCTCTTCCTCAGCAGCAACAGCGATGTGGCCGCCGAGTCACAGATTGTGCTGTCCGGCGTGACCGGCTTTGCGGCGACTGATCTGCTGCTGTAGTACGACGGGTGTTGTGTCAGGTTGGCTTCAACCGGGTCTGGCCCGCTCATAAAGTGGTGTCACAAGGGGCAAATTCCGCTCTATGTCGCTGATACGGGTGTTGCCAGACGGGTGGGTGGAGAGCCACTGGGGCGGGGCGCCTTGGCTGGCGGTCGCCATTTTTTGCCAGAGCGTGACGCCGGCGCGCGGATCATAGCCGGCCCGGGCGGCGAGTTCCATGCCCACCAGGTCGGCCTCAGACTCGTCGCTGCGGCTGAACTGCAGGGACAACAACTGAGCGCCGTAGTTGGTCACCGTCTGGCCCAGCTGGCCGAAACCAAACACTTGCCCGAGTAGGCTGGCCCCGATATTGGTGGCGGCACTCTTGCCCATGCGGGCGCGGGCGTGTTCACGCAGGGCATGGGCGACTTCGTGGCCCATCACCATCGCCACCTCACTGTCGGTCAGCTTGAGTTGCTCAAGAATGCCGCTGTAAAACGCAATTTTGCCGCCCGGCATGCAAAACGCATTGACCTGCTTGCTACCAACCAGGTTGACCTCCCAGCGCCAGTCTGCGGCGCGCGGATTCCAGCTGTTCGTAAAAGGAATGATCTTGCCGGCAATGGCGCGTAGTCGTTGCAGTTGCGCATTGTCCTTGCCTGCCAGGGCGTTTTTACTGGCCGCTTCTTGCAGCATTTGCGCATATTGTTTGACCGATGACTGCTCTACCTCATCAGCCGAGACCAGATGGCTGAAGGCCGAGTTACCGCCGACATCAACGCCTTCGCGCGCCAGGGCGACGCCGGGCAGTGTCAATAACAAGGCCATTTTTTTCAGCACCGGACGTCGTCCGTGGCACAGGGCGCAGTGGTGGTGGGGGGTGTTCATTGTGGGTTTCCAAAAATGCGCAAGGCACCGCGTATTATTCCCGCATGACCGCTCCTGCCCTTGCTCCTCCTGCAATTAAGCCCACATGGCTTGCCACCTTTAAGGTTTACCTTGAGCCTTCAACCTGGCGCATGCTGTTGCTGGGTTTTTCGGCTGGCCTGCCGTTGCTGCTCGTGCTGGGAACCCTCAGTTTTTGGCTGCGCGAGGCCGGCGTTGACCGCACTACCATTGGTTATTTGAGTTGGGTCGGCCTGGCCTACGCTTTTAAGTGGGTCTGGGCGCCGCTGGTCGACCGCCTGCCGATTCCGCTGCTCACGCGCTGGCTGGGACGCCGGCGCAGCTGGCTGCTGTTGTCGCAGCTGGCGGTCATGGCCGGGCTGGTGGCGATGTCGTTCAACGACCCCCAAGTGGCCCTGCAGCCGGTGATCTGGGGCGCGTTAGCGGTGGCGTTTGGTTCTGCCACGCAGGACATTGCACTCGATGCTTACCGTATTGAATCTGCCAGCACCGACCGCCAGGCCGCACTCGCGGCGGCTTACCAGACCGGCTACCGGCTGGCCATGATCTGGGCCGGGGCCGGCGTGCTGTGGCTCGCAGCACGGGCCGAGCTGGCAGGCGTGACGGGTTACCAGCCTAGTGCCTGGCAAGCGGCCTATCTGGTGATGGCGGCGTCCATGCTGCTGGGTATGTTGACGGTGCTGTTGTCTCCCGAGCCTCAGCATCGCATTCTGCCCCAAGCTAAAAACGTGGTGCAGTGGCTGCAAAGTGCGCTGGTGGCACCATTCTCCGACTTTTTGCAACGCTACGGTCAGCAGGCGCTGCTGATCCTGGCACTGATTGCGGTTTACCGCATCAGCGACGTGGTGATGGGCATCATGGCCAATCCGTTTTATGTGGACATGGGGTACACCAAAGATGAGGTGGCAGCAGTGACTAAAATTTACGGCGTGGTCATGACCCTGGTCGGTGCTTTTATTGGTGGTGTGCTGTCGATGCGACTCGGCGTCATGCGGGTGCTGATGCTGGGCGCGGTATTGAGCGCTGCCACTAATTTGTTGTTTGCCTGGCTGGTCACACGCGGCCATGATGTGACGGCCTTGATCTTTGTTATCTCCGCCGATAACCTGTCCAGTGGCATCGCCTCTGCCGCTTTTATTGCTTATCTCTCCAGTTTGACTAATCTCAACTACTCCGCCACCCAATACGCCATATTCAGTTCCGTGATGTTACTTTTCCCTAAATTTTTGGCGGGTTACTCGGGACTTTATGTGGACGCTTTTGGTTATCAAAACTTCTTTATTGCAACTGCCATGCTGGGGTTACCTGTGCTGCTCTTGGTCTGGCTCGCCTCGCGGGTTAAAACGCCTTAAGACGCAGACAAGCATCCGAGTACTGTCGTCTCGGCGAGGCCGCAGGCCGTGGCCGTCCCTACCCCTTGGATTGCCGCGCTGCGCTCTCAAAGACGATCGGTTCAGGACGAAAATCGTTGCAATTTCCTGCTCCTTGGGTGCGACCGTTCTTGCACCTGCCTTGCCGTTTTGCGTGTTGCGCGTCCAGTCTGAAGTCGCACCATGACAACGCCTGTCGAAATTTTGTCGAATGCCTCCTCTTGGCTTGAGGCGCAAGATGCCCGAATGCTGGCCGAGGGGCAGCATTTACAGCCTTGGGAAAAACTGGGCGCCCCCCCTTGCACGCAAGACGGCGTGTTGGACATGGCGTTTGCCGTCGGGACCCCGAATGCCTAGCCGGTGGCGGTGGTGGGGGACTTCAACCACTGGAACGCGCAACAGCATG
>JBLHZH010000300.1:0-3623 GCA_047629695.1 Rhodoferax sp. | reverse complement strand
CCGAGCTGGCGCCCCACCGCCTCACTCAGGTCGGCCCGCAGGCGGGCCTGCACCGTCTCGGCATCGGCAAAACGGGTATTGTTAAAACTATTGAGATAGAGCTTGAGCGACTTGCTCTCAATCAGGTTGGGCGTTTCACAGGGCACGGTGATGTGCGCCAGCGCTACCTGCGGCTTGCCACGCAGATTGAGCCAGCTGAGCTCAAAGGCGGTCCACATGTCGGCACCAAAAAAAGGAGTGGCCCCGGTGATGCCGAGTTCAAGTCGCTTGGTGCTGCGCGCCAGCGGGAACAGCAGGCTGGCATCGTACTGATCGACGTAGGCCGAGGTCCGGCCAAGTTGGGAGTTTTCAGGGATATTCATAAGTTTTAAAAATTTGTTTAAGCCGCAGGAGATGGACTGCCACGCTTCGCTCGCAGAGACGAAGACCACATCCTCGTCTTTGCGAGGAGGTACAACGCGGCAATCCAGGATCCTTTATTCAGGTTGATGGCGCCGGAACACTAAGCGCTCAGGCTGCGAGGCGCTGGCGTCAAAGGCGTAGCCTTCTAGGTCAAAGTCCTGCAGTTGGCGCGGTGTCACCAGTTGGTGGGTGGCGGCAAAACGCGCCATCAGGCCACGTGCCCGCTTGGCATGAAAGCTGATGATTTTGTACTGGCCGGCCCGCAACTCCTGAAAGACACACGCCACGACGCGGGCCTTGAGTGCCTTCAAGTCGACCGCCTTGAAGTACTCCTGTGACGCCAGATTCACCACCACCGGTGCCACCTCCACTTGCAGGCGCTGATTCAGGTAATCCGATATCTGTGTGCCCCAGAACTTGTAGAGGTTGCTGCCTTGGGCATTGGCCAGGGACGTGCCCATTTCCAGCCGGTAGGGCTGCATATAGTCGAGCGGGCGCAGCACGCCATAGAGGCCACTCAGGATGCAGACATGGGCCTGCGTCCAGGCCAAATCCTTGGGGGAGAGGCTTGTGGCATCCAGCCCCTCATACACATCGCCATTGAAAGCCAGCACCGCCTGCTTGGCATTGCGGGCCGTAAATTGCGGCGACCAGGCGGCATAACGCGCCACATTGAGGCCCGACAGGCTATCGCTCAGGTGCATCAGCGTGGCAATCTCTTGCGGCGTTTTTTCGCGCAGTAAGTCGATCAGCGTGGCCGATTGCGCCGCAAACAGCGGCTGCGTGTGGGGCACCTCGGGCGCCGCAGGGTCAAAGTCGAGCGATTTGGCGGGGGACAGGAGAAATAACATGGCAGGCAGGCTTCCCAATAAAAAGGCTTCTCGATGAAGCCTGCATTATCCCGTGACGCTGGTCCCGTGGCTGGCAGAGGGCCAACAGCCGTGGCATTATCCGGGTCGAATAAAATGGCTATCCCAACCTGAGCAACGCAGCGGCTTCTCCCTCGGAGATGCCCCTCCCGCCGCCAGTGGCCCGCACCGGGCTCTGGGGCGAACCAGCCAAAGACACCATGAACGACGAACTGCAACAACCGGGCTTGAACAGCCTGTCCAAATCTTTTGAACCCGCTGCGCTGGAGGCGCATTGGGGCCCCGAGTGGGAGCGCCGCAACTACGCGCACGCCGGTTACCGAGGCACCGGCCAGGCCAAAGAAGGCGTCGAGTCATTTGCCATCCAGTTGCCACCGCCTAATGTCACTGGCACGCTGCACATGGGGCATGCGTTCAACCAGACCATCATGGACACGCTGACCCGCTACCACCGCATGCGCGGTGACAACACGGTGTGGATTCCGGGCACCGACCACGCCGGCATTGCCACGCAAATCGTCGTGGAACGCCAGTTGCAGGCGCAAAAAATCAGCCGCCACGACCTGGGCCGCAAGAACTTTGTCAGCAAGGTCTGGGAATGGAAAGAAAAGTCCGGCAACATCATCACCAACCAGATGCGCCGCATGGGCGACAGCGTGGACTGGAGCCGCGAGTACTTCACGATGGACCCCAAACTGTCCAAAACCGTGACCGAAACCTTTGTCCAACTATTTGAGCAGGGCCTGATTTACCGCGGCAAGCGCCTGGTCAACTGGGACCCCATCCTGCAAAGCGCCGTGAGTGACCTAGAGGTCGAAAGCGAAGAAGAAGACGGCTTCATGTGGCACATCAACTACCCCTTTGCCGACGGCCCGCAGTTGGTCGACGGCACCCTGGTGGCCGGCCTGACGGTAGCCACCACCCGGCCCGAAACCTTGCTAGGCGATGTGGCGGTGATGGTGCACCCGGAAGACGAGCGCTACAGCCACCTGATCGGCAAACAGGTCACCCTGCCCCTGTGCGATCGCAACGTTCCCATCATTGCCGACGACTACGTGGACAAGGCCTTTGGCACCGGCGTGGTCAAGGTCACGCCAGCCCACGACCAGAACGATTACGCCGTCGGCCAGCGCCACCAACTACCGATGATTTGCGTGCTGACACTGGACGCCAAAATCAACGAACTGGCGCCCGTGGCCTACCAGGGCCTAGACCGCTTTGTCGCCCGCAAACAAATCGTCAAAGACCTCGACGCTCAGGGCCTGCTGGTCGAAGTCAAAAAACACAAGCTGATGGTGCCGCGCTGCGCCCGCACCAACCAGATCATCGAACCCATGCTGACTGACCAGTGGTTTGTCGCCATGACCAAAGTCAGCCCGATCGACCCCACGGGTAAATCGATCGCGCAAAAAGCCATCGATGCGGTGCAGTCCGGCGAGGTCAAATTTGTGCCCGAGAACTGGGTCAACACCTACAACCAGTGGATGAACAACATTCAGGACTGGTGCATCAGCCGTCAACTCTGGTGGGGCCATCAAATCCCGGCGTGGTACGACGAAGACGGCAAGGTCTACGTGGCGCGCGATGAAGCCGAAGCCCAGGCCCAGGCTCCCGGCAAAACCCTGCGCCGCGACGAGGACGTGCTCGACACCTGGTACTCCTCGGCCCTGGTCCCCTTCTCAACCATGGGTTGGCCAGAAAGCGATAGTGGAGCTGCCAGCGGCACCGGCACCAATAGCCAACCACTTAGCGACTACAACCTCTACCTACCCAGCAGCGTGCTGGTGACAGGCTACGACATCATCTTCTTCTGGGTCGCCCGGATGATCATGATGACCACCCACTTTACCGGCCAGGTGCCGTTTAAACACGTCTACATTCACGGCTTGGTGCGCGACTCACAAGGCAAAAAAATGAGCAAATCCGAGGGTAACGTCCTCGACCCGGTCGACCTGATCGACGGCATTGCCCTGGCACCACTGCTGGACAAACGCTCGGAAGGCCTGCGCAAGCCCGAAACCGCACCCGCCGTGCGCAAAAATACCGAAAAAGAATTCCCCATCGGTATCCCCGCCTTTGGTGCCGATGCCCTGCGCTTCACCTTTGCCTCCCTCGCCTCACTTGGGCGCAGCATCAACTTTGACGCCAAACGCTGCGAGGGCTACCGCAACTTTTGCAACAAACTCTGGAACGCCAGCCGCTTCGTGCTGATGAACTGCGAAGGCCAGGACTGCGGCCTCAAGGACCACAGCAAGGCTGAATGTGTGGTCGGTGGCCCGGCCCATGGTTACCTCGACTTCAGCCCGTCCGATCGCTGGATCACCTCGCTGCTGCAACGCACCGAAGCCGACG
>JBLHZH010000299.1:0-3628 GCA_047629695.1 Rhodoferax sp. | reverse complement strand
AGACGGTCAAGCATGCGGTAATTCAATTCTGAAATGGGCGCCAGCGTCATCCGGCAAAAACTGCACACGGCCGCCATGGGCCGCCATGTATTCATTAACAATCGACAAACCAATGCCACTGCCGCGTAAAACTTCTACCGGCTGGCGCTCGCCACGGTAAAAAGGCTCGAAAATTCGAGTCTGATCGGCCAGAGCAATACCCGGCCCTTCATCATGCAGGTCAATGCGCACGCAGCCGATAGCCTGGCTAAGGTGAATCTGTATTTTGCCCTGTAGTGGCGAGAAGCGGATCGCATTAGACAACAGGTTCGCAATGACGGTGCCCAATTTGTCACGATCAACATCCATCTGCGCGACCACACCCTCGACGCTCACCTGCAACTCACGCACGCGCCATTGCAGTTGCTGGGCATCGACCTGCGCCTCGATCAGCTGCAACAGATCGGTTTTTTCCCGGTGCAGCTGACGTGCCTTAAAGGCGGCCGCGTTAAAGCGCAGCAGGTCTTCTATTTGACTTTGCAGCAAACTGGTGTTCTGGCGCAGTATTTGGGCAATCTCGCGCTGGTTTGGACTCAACTCACCGGCAACCCCGTCTTCCAGCAGCGAGACGCCCTCCCGCAGGGACGCCAGCGGCGTTTTCAGTTCGTGCGAGATATGACGCAAAAAACGGGCTTTATCGGCGTCCAGCTCCACCAGTCGCAAGCGTAACCACTCCAGGCGTTGCCCAACCATTTGCAAATCGGCGGGTCCATCGATGACAATGGCCTCGTTGAGCCGGTTTTCACCCAGACCAATAATGGCTTTCTCCAGCCGGCCCAGTGGGCGCGTCAGCCAGATGCCAAAGGACAGCGCCAGCAACACCGCCAGCACGATGGCGGCGCTGACCTGCTGTGTCAGGCGCCAGCGGCGCGACTCCAGAATGTCCAACAGGCTGCGGTTTTGCGCCTCGATCGCCTGACGAATTTGTTTGGCAATCACGGCGTTGACGCGCCCCAACTCGCGAAACTCCAGCGTCACCAGACGGTCCCGCTCCCCCACCGTTTCAGGGGAGCCAAGCAACAAGCTGTTAATGACCTGGAGGTGGGCCCGCCATTCGTTCAACTGGACCCTGTCGACGCCTTGAGTCGCCAGACCAATTAGTACGGCGCGGACATCATTGGCGCTCTCCTCAAAACGCTGACGCAGCAAACGGTCTGACAGCACCACTGCTTGGCGGGCGCTGCGCTCCATCGCGACACTGCGTTCACTCAGCGACTGGCCCGCGGCCCCCAGATCGAGCGCACGGGTCGCACTGTCGCGGCTTTGCAGGGTCAACTGCTCCAAAGTGAACAAGGCCCGCAGGGAAGCTGCCGCCAGCAAGGCGGCTATTAACAGGAAAGCGGCTATCAGGAGCTGCCTGAAAGACGCGCGTTTAAGCATCACAACAGCGTACAGACTCCGCCCAGATCAAATTTTTCATCAGCAAACTGAATAGTGTAAACACCCTTAGACAGGGGTCAGCACGATCCGGGGCCGCAGCAACTGATAATCCATGCATGAAACGCCTTTACCAATATTTTTTTCGGGGACTGCTTTCTGTCCTGCCCCTGGCCCTGACAGTTTATCTGCTGTACCTGTTTGTGAGCTGGCTCGAGTCGATGGCGATGTACGTGATTCGTCCTGTAATCGGCAATTTTTACCTGCCAGGTCTGGGCATTGGTTTGGGTGTGCTGGTGATTGTGGGGCTAGGCTTTTTAATCTCTCATCCACTGGCGCCACGCCTCATGTCACTGGTGGAGTTACCGTTCACCAATCTGCCGGTGATTAAAAGCATTTACTCGTCACTGAAGAATTTTGCTGATTTTTTTGCCCCGCATCAAAAGACCAGCCAGCAAGTCGTGGTGCTGAGCCCGCCCGGTTATGCGCTCTCTATCGTCGGTCTGGTCACGCGCCAGAACTCGCTGGGCCTGCCCCCCGGCTTGGCGCAGGACGACCAAGTGGCGGTCTACCTGCCCATGGGGTACATGATTGGCGGCTACACCGTCTTTGTGCCGCGCAGCTGGACCACCCCGATCGAGATGTCAGTGGAAGAAGCCATGCGCTCGTCGCTGCTTGCCTGGATGTCCTCCAGCACCAACGGCAAACGCTGACACGTCATGAGCTTTTATGGTGTCACCGATATCTGGACTTATGTCATGGGGGCCATTGGCATCATCTTGCTGCCCGGGCCCAACTCCTTGTACGTCTTGTCAGTCGCCGTGCGCCGGGGCGTTCGCGCCGGCTACCAAGGCGCGCTCGGTGTATTTGCCGGAGACACGATTTTGCTGCTGCTGGTGGCGCTTGGGGCGGCCGGACTGCTGCGGACCAATCCGGCCCTATTCATGGCTGTCAAATACGCCGGCGCCGCTTACCTGGCCTGGGTCGGCCTGAATCTGATACGAGGGGCGTTACAGACGACGCGCCGACCACCGAAAGTGAGCGACGTGGCCCTGGAAAGCCAAGCCAACCTACAGCACCCTTTTAAACGGGCGCTGGTAATCAGCCTGCTGAATCCTAAAGCGATTTTATTTTTTTTGTCATTTTTCTTGCAATTCATTGACCCGGCTTATGCCACCCCAGCTGTGCCCTTCCTGATTTTGAGCGCCATCATCATGGCCTTAAGCGGTCTTTATTTGTCAGTCATCATTTTGATGGGCGCTCGGCTAGCCCAAGCGTTTCGTGCCCGCCTGCGGTTGAGTGCTTTCCTGTCCGCCGCGGTCGGCGGCCTGTTTCTCTGGTTTGGCGCCAAACTGGCAAGCGCCAGTCTGACCTGACTGACGCTCGCCAACAAGACAGGAAGTGCACCCAAGAGATAGGTCAAAGCGTATTAAAACAGGGGCAAAATCAACCGATCACAGGCAGGATTGGACAGCATCTCTTGTGAAGCATTTCATAGCCATTATCAGTAATTAGGATATTCTCCTCATGCACCATCATCTTGCCAGGCGCGAAAGTCATCCCCGGCTCCAGCGTCAGAATCATGCCCGGTTGCAGGATGACATCGCCGTCAGGTACGTTGGAAGGCCATTCAGTCAGTTGCATACCGAGACCGTGGCCCATGCGACCAACGTCATTGCCCAGCGCGCCCGCATCTTCCAGCACAGACCACATCGCTTGCCAGACATCACCGGTGGTCCGCCCTGGCCCCGCCGTATGCAAACCAGCTTCGGTGGACCGATACACTGCTTCATAGGCGCGATGGGTATTGGGATCGACTTGACCGAAACCGTAGTTGCGATCGAAGTCGCTAAAATAGTCTTCAAAATTAGCACCAGTATCGATGATCAACACATCACCCTTGATTAAGCGGCGATCCGTCGGTCCCATGATGATGTTGTCATAGCCCCCTTCCCTTGAGGCAGAAATCAGATAGGGACACGCGTCGGCACCCAACCGCAACATCTCCAACTGCATTGCTTTGCTTTGCTTTGCAAGCTTCCCGCTCAGTCATGCCGACATGCAAGTGATGCAACAGATAGTCGAAACCGGCTGCGGTCACATCACAGGCGAAGCGTATTTTCTCAATTTCAGAAACTGATTTAACGCTCCGAATTTCACGGACAATGCCTGAAATGTCCACCATGGTGTGCTGACTCAGGCGATCCTGCAG
>JBLHZH010000298.1:0-3631 GCA_047629695.1 Rhodoferax sp. | reverse complement strand
TAGACGCAATGAGCTACTTTCCGACCACACACGCGGTGTTTGGTGCCATGGCCGACAAGGACCTGACCTTGATGCTCAAGCAAATCAACCCCCTGATTGATAAATGGTATTTCACCGATTTGCCGACGCCGCGGGCAGCCTTGGCCGCCGATCTGCGTACCCAATGGCAGGGCGGTAACCCTCGGCGCGGTGCGACCGCCGCGGCTTTTGCCGACCCGCAGCAGGCCTTGCAGGCGGCCATTGATGCGGCGGACCCCACTGATAGAATCGTCGTTTTTGGATCGTTCTACACAGTGGGCGGTATTTTGAAAGAGGGTTTACCCCGCCTTCATGCCAAGCACATGCCGACCACTTAGGGAGCCGGAAATTACAGCTATCCGATTCATTTACTTACCGTCTTTGCGAGCTCAGCGCGGCAATCCAGAGGGTATGGACTGGCATGTTTTTCGGCCTCGCAAAGACGATGATCATTTGGTTATCTCCTACTCCTGAGCGCTTAACTATGGCCTTTTTCAAGCTTCGAAAAAGTGGCGACGCGTCGTCGGCCACGCCTGCCCAACCCGAGAGCGTGGAGGCCATGCGCCGGCGCGCCAAATATCGGCTGATTGGCGCCGCATTGCTGGTGCTGCTGGGTGTTGTTGGTCTGCCGTTGTTGTTTGACAAGCAGCCGCGCCCAATTGCGGTCGATCTGGCGATCGACATCCCGGATAAAAACAATGCCAAGCCGTTGACCATTCCGGCGCCGGCGGTTGTGCCCGAGGGAACGGCCCTTCTGCCGATGCCGGCCGCCGTGCCGGCAACGTCTGCACCGCCGGCACCGGCGGTTGTAGCCGCTATCATGGAAGACAATCCCACCCCTGTCCCAGTCGTGGTCGTACCAGACGCGCCTAAACTTGGCCCGAAAACAGAGCCAAGGTCCGCCGATCCAGTCCCCGAAAAGGCGTCCCCACCGGCCGCTAACGTCAGCGAGGCGGCCAAGATTCGGGCGTTACTGGAGGGGCGTACCCTGGCCAGTAAGTCCGATGCAAGTGACGACCGGTTTGTGGTTCAGGTGGGGGCCTTCTCGGATGCTGCCCGGGTCCGTGAAGCGCGGCTCAAGCTGGAGCAGGCAGGCCTGAAAACCTACACCCAAGTGGTCGAGACCAAGGACGGAAACCGTACGCGTGTTCGTGTCGGCCCGTTCACGTCCAGAACAGACGCAGAGCAGGCCGTTGCAAAAATAAAACGACTTGATTTGCCCGCCGCCCTGCTGACTTTATAGAGAATAGAAGAGGGCGCAAGCGCATGTTGGGTCTGGACTGGATTTTTGCCGCTGTATTGCTGGTCTCGTTTTTACTGGGCGCTTGGCGTGGGCTGATCTACGAAGTCTTGTCGGTGCTAACCTGGTTGGTGGCCTTCCTGTTGGCGCAGTGGTTTGCCCCTGACATGGCGCAGAAGTTGCCAATGTCAGGCGCCGACCCGACCCTGCGCTATGCAGCGGGTTTTGTACTGGTGTTTGTGATCGTCGTATTTGCCGGAGGACTGCTGTCCCGGCTGGTACAAAAATTATTTGCTGTGGTTGGCCTGCAGCCGGCGGACCGGGCCTTGGGTGCCATGTTTGGTTTGCTGCGAGGTGTTCTGGTGGTGCTGGCCGCCACGGTGGTGCTCAGCATGACGCCGTTAAAGGCCAGTGTCTGGTGGCAAGACTCGGTGCTGGCAGGGGTTTCCGTGCTGGCGCTTAAAAGCCTGAAGCCGGTGTTGCCTGAAGAATTCGGAAAGTATTTGCCTGCGTGAGGTTTTTTGGCGCGGGTTGTTCTCAATTGATTGGATAAAAATGTGTGGAATCGTCGGCGTTGTCAGTAGCGCACCCGTTAATCAGCTTATCTATGACGCCTTGTTGTTGTTGCAACACCGGGGTCAGGACGCTGCGGGTATCGTGACGCAGCAAGAGCGCAAGTTCTTCATGCAAAAAGCCAAGGGTATGGTGCGTGACGTGTTTCGTACCCGCAACATGCGCTCATTGCCCGGAAATTGCGGTCTCGGCCAAGTGCGTTACCCGACGGCGGGCAATGCCTATAGCGAGGAAGAGGCTCAGCCTTTTTACGTCAATGCGCCGTTCGGGATTGTGCTGGTTCACAACGGCAATCTGACCAATGCACATGCCCTGAAGACGGAGCTGTTCAGCAACGACCACCGCCACATCAATACGGAGAGTGATTCTGAGGTACTGCTCAACGTGCTGGCGCATGAACTCAGTGAGACCACCCGCGGCGCGGCGCTGTTGCCTGATGCCGTGTTTGATGCGGTGCGCCGCGTACACCGCCGCATCAAGGGCTCGTATGCCGTGATTGCGATGATTGCCGGCCATGGTGTGCTGGCTTTTCGCGACCCCTTTGGCATTCGCCCGCTGTGCATGGGCCGCAGTGACGATGGCACCGTGATGCTGGCCAGTGAATCGGTGGCACTGGAAGGTACATTGCACAAATTTGACCGCGATATCGCGCCAGGTGAAGCCGTCTTTATTGACTTGGAAGGCAAGGTTCATGCGCAGCAATGTGCCGATCATCCGGTGCTCAGCCCCTGCATTTTTGAGTATGTCTATCTAGCGCGCCCCGACTCGGTGATGGATGGCATTTCGGTCTACCAGGCCCGCATGAACCTGGGCGAGTCACTGGCCAAGCGGGTCATCTCCAACGTGCCGCCCAATGAGATTGATGTGGTGATCCCGATCCCTGAGTCCAGTCGCCCCAGTGCCGCCCAACTGGCGCATTTGCTGGGCTTACCCTACCGCGAAGGGTTTGTTAAGAACCGCTACGTCGGTCGCACCTTCATCATGCCGGGCCAGTCAGTGCGCAAGAAATCAGTGCGCCAAAAGCTCAATGTGATTGCCAGTGAGTTCAAGGGCCGCAACGTGCTGCTGGTGGACGACTCGATCGTGCGTGGCACCACCAGCCGCGAAATTGTGCAAATGGCCCGTGACGCCGGCGCCAATAAGGTCTACATGGCCAGCGCGGCGCCCCCAGTGCGCTACCCCAATGTCTATGGTATCGATATGCCCACGCCTGATGAACTGGTCGCTCACAACCGCACGGTCGAGCAGATTCGTCAGCTGATTGGCTGTGACGCGCTGATTTACCAGGACGTGGACGGCATGAAGAAAGCCATTGGCTCGCTTAACTCAAGCATCAAGGGCTTTGATGCCTCGTGTTTTGATGGCGTTTACGTTACCGGCGACATCACCCCGGATGACATTGTCCGGCTTGGTGCCAGCCGCGTCGGCGGTGAGGAAGGCGCAGAAGACAACTCCCGCCTGGCGCTCCCCAACCCTGCAGAATGACCATGACCACTAAAAAATTACCGGACAATTTGCATCTCGACACCCTGGCCGTGCGCGTTGCCGTCGACAAAAGCCAGTATGGCGAAAATGCTGAGGCCCTGTACCTGACCAGCAGCTTTGTTCAGCCCGATGCTGCCACCGCCGCCCGTCGTTTTGCCAACGAAGAGGCAGGCTATACGTATTCGCGTTTTAGCAATCCCACCGTCACCAGCATGGAGCAGAGACTGGCTGCGCTGGAGGGCACCGAGGCCTGTATCGGCACCGCCAGTGGCATGGCCGCCACCACCCTGATGTGCATGGGCTTGCTCAAAGCGG
>JBLHZH010000297.1:0-3632 GCA_047629695.1 Rhodoferax sp. | reverse complement strand
GTATGGCGCACTTCGCCAAAACCGATCAGGGCACAGGTCGCCGCGCGGGCGTTCATGGTGTCGCCGCCGTAGGCTGAGCCAGCAGGGCCTGCAGGCGAGCCGCTACGTCGAGGCCGGACTTGAGGCCGTCCTCGTGGAAGCCGTAGCCGGTCCAGGCGCCGCAAAAATAGGTGTGCTGGCGGCCTTGCAAGCTAGGAATCCGACTTTGTGCTTGAATAGCCGCTTGGTCAAACACCGGGTGGGCGTAGTCAAAGGTGCCATGTACCTGGCGCGGGTCAATCGCGTGCAGCGGGTTCAGCGATACCAGCACTGGCTGCGTAAAAGGCAGCGGTTGCAGCAGGTTGATGAGGTAGTGCAAGCAGACTTGGCTGGCGGCCGGTGACGAAGCATTTGTCGGCGAGCGGGCGTAGTTCCAGGCGGCCCAGGCGCGTGGCTGGCGCGGCAGCACCGAGGTGTCGGTATGTAGCACGGCACGGTTGGCCTGGTAGCGAATCGCGCTCAGCGCGTCCACTTCGGCCGGGCTGGCGTCCCCCAGCAGGGCCAGCGATTGGTCGGAGTGGCTGGCCAGCACCACTTTGTCAAAACGCTCGGTCTGGCCGTTCACCTGCAACAGCACCCCTGCGGCGTTGCGCGTGATGCGCTGCACTGGGCTGCGCAGACGTTTGTCTGTGATCTGCGCCACGATTTTTTCAACGTACTGGCGTGCCCCGCCTGTTACCGTCCACCAAAGCGGGCGGTTGGTGACCTGCAGCAAACCGTGGTTGTGACAAAAACGAATCATAGTGGCCACCGGAAACTGTAGCATCTGGTCGGTCGGGCAGCTCCAGATGCAACCCAGCATGGGTAAAAAATACCAGTCCCGAAACTCGTTGGACAGTGCGTGCTGTTGTAAAAAGTCGGCCAATGGCTGCATCAGTGCCGCTTCGGTGCCCTGTTCGGCCATCGCGGTGGCCAGTTGGTTAAAGCGTAGCACGTCGCGCAACATGCGAAAAAAGCGCGGGTTCAGTAGGTTGCCACGCTGGGCAAATACGGTATTCAGTGAGGAGCCGCTCCACTCCAGCGGACTGCCCTTACGCGCCCCCGGCACCTGCACTGAAAAAGACATTTCGGAATGTGCAGTGGGCACTTCTAACTCAGCCAGTAGGCGAATTAGCTGCGGGTAGGTGCGCTCGTTGAAAACCAGAAACCCGGTGTCGACACCGTGCGTTACCGGACCATCGGGCCCGTCCAGCGTGATGTCCACGGTATTAGTGTGGCCACCAAAGTAGTCGCCCGCCTCTAGCAGCGTGATGTCCGCTTGTCCGCGCAAGGTGTGCGCCACCGCCAGGCCCGAAATGCCGGAGCCCACAATCGCGATTTTCATAATGCCTCCGAACCGATACGGGAACAGCGTCGCACCAAGCTTTGCGGCCTGTCAGAAAAAGTGGAAAGTAAGGATTGACTCATAGTGAAATAGGCTTGACAGTTATTTTGTGACTGTCGGGTAATTTAACACGTTGAGTGGTTACTTACCCTTTTGATTTACAAGGAAATTAGGTTTTTGGCGTTACAGAAACAGGCGGGGGTTCGTCTTTGCGGGGGGCGACGCGGCAATCCAGAAAGCCCGGGACTGTTGCGCTGCGCTTGCAGAGACGAAGGGGTTGGCGTGCTCCAGATCCCTAATAACGATCGCCGGTCGGTAATTTAGCCAGCAGCAGCAAGCGATCAAGGTTGATTTTTACCTTGATGTCATGGTGAGGCACGCCACTGGTGATGCGAAATTCGCGCTGGCTGGTGTCACGCACGATGAGCTCCACACTCGGCATGCCACTGCGGTTAAGCAGCACGGCCACGCGCGGGGTAGTGGTGTTGGCGCCGCGTCGGATGACGATCGCCACTTCCTCAGTGGCCAAGCGCACCAAGGCCCCGGGAAAATAGATACCCATGGCCTTGATCAGCGCCGCACCGGTCTCATCAATTTGGCTGTTTTCATCAAAGTAGCAGGCCTTCATGGCGCTGGCCGCCGACTCAGCCAGGCGTGAGGCACGCGGCGCCAGCAGGGCGGCAAACATGTCGGCACGCTGAATCAGCCGCGCCAGACGCTGACCCTCGGTGTGGCTGGACAGCGCGCCCGGTGTTTTGGTGTGATGCGCCCCGACCGCTTCCAGCCAAGTGGGGTCAGTGACACCGAGTTGCGTTAGTAGCTGGACCGAATGCGCGGCATGCTGCTCGACCTGTAGACGTTGCGCCGGGTTGATGCCGGATTTTTGCAGTGCTAATTGGTCCTGCAGCTCGGTCATTCCCAAATTCATGGTAAGCGCAGCCTTGCTCAGGGTGGCTTGTGGCTCGGGTCGCCATTTCAGGACCTCGCGGGCAGCTACGCTGCACATCACGCTGACCAGCATGGCGTGGGTGGCGCTGTAACGCTTTAACTCCGTGCTGGAGAGGTAGACCAGGGCCAGCAGCGTGCCGTCCGGGTTGTTGAGGGTGTGCCGGTTCAGCGTGGCCTGCAGCTTGTCCAGCCGGGGCATAAAAGTGGCCGGGTTGTTGTCGCGCAGCATGACTTGGGTTTGCATCTGCAACTCAAGCCAGTCCGGCTCGGCCGTCAGGTCGGCCTCCCGCCGGCCAATGGCGTCCGAAGACTTGATTTGCGCCTCGGCAATCTGACCCAGTGAACGGTCTTCGCGCAACATGCTGTGCAGTCGCCCCACATAGCTGCGGTGGGTGCTGCCCGGCTCGTTGGAATCAATATAAAGTTGGCCGCGCTGCGCGACCATTAGGTCCAGATCCTCTTGCTTTTCCACCACAAAGCCCTTGGAGGCCAGTAAGGCGCCGCTCTGGTCTCGCAATGAATAAGGCAGTGCCTGGCCAATGACGATGGCGTCGGGAGTGATGGTGATGAGCTTCATTTAGTTAAGAATTATGCACACGGCAGCAAAAATTGGGCAGCTCCTGCCTGCTAGCATCAACGCCATGATTGACCCACCTTCCCTTTCGGCCCTTTCCGACAAAATATGCGGGCGGTCCAGTCTGGCCGCCCGGGTTGCGCAAATGCCCCGACCGTTGGTCTTTACCAATGGTGTTTTTGATGTGCTGCACCGTGGTCATGTCATGTATCTGGCGCAGGCGCGAGCCTTGGGCCAGAGCTTGCTGGTGGCGCTCAATACGGATACTTCGGCCCGGCGACTGGGCAAGGGGCCGGACCGTCCCCTCAACAACGAGGCCGACCGGGCCTTTGTCATGGCGGCACTGGCATCCACCAGCCTGGTGACCTGGTTTGAAGAGGACACGCCGTTGGAACTGATTGCACAAATCAGGCCCGACATTCTGGTCAAGGGCGGCGACTACGACATGGCCAAATTGGCGGAGACCCGAGTCGTCGAAGCCTACGGCGGTCGTGCGCTGGCGCTGCCCTTCGTTGACGGCTATTCGACCACGGCGCTGGTGAAGAAAATTCGAGAGGGCTAGGCAACGTGGGGTTCATGGGCTTGCCCGTTACTGCGAGGTCGGTCTGCGGTCGCTTCTGCGAGGCCGCAGACCGCGGCAGTCTATCTAAAGGGTGGTACCGAGTTGGCCTACAAGACGCCAGACACGTCGCTGGTTGCAGCCCTGCACCCGTGGTTTGATGCCCAGTTGTCCGATCACGGCACAGA
>JBLHZH010000296.1:0-3632 GCA_047629695.1 Rhodoferax sp. | reverse complement strand
ACCCGACGATGTTTGACTACGGTAAAAGCGGGTTGCAGGATGTGTCCATGCCCAGCGACCTGGGGTTTGCCGGGTTCCGGGTCAATTTTCATACTGATTTGAGCCGCGATGTGGCTGCATTTTTGGGTGCCAGTTACTTTCGCGCGGTCGGTTCTGACTGGCAATATGGCTTATCGGCGCGCGGCCTGGCGATTGACTGCGGCATGGAGCGGCCTGAGGAGTTTCCTAACTTTGTCAGCTTTTGGCTGGAGCGACCGGCCAAAAACAGCAGCAAGCTGGTGGTCTACGCCTTGTTGGATTCGCCCAGCGTGGCTGGCGCTTACCGCTTTGAAATTCAGCCTGCCGCCACGCTGGTAATGGACGTCGAGGTGGCACTGTACCCACGTCAGACGATCGAGCGTCTGGGTATTGCACCATTGACCAGTATGTTCCAGTATGGTGAAAATGACCGTCGGATGCCGGCCGCCAACGACTGGCGTCCCGAGATTCATGACTCCGATGGTCTGTCGATGTTGTTGGGCAATGGCGAGTGGATTTGGCGACCGCTGACCAATCCACAGCAACTCCGTTTCAACGCCTACGCGGATGAAAACCCGCGAGGCTTTGGTTTGCTGCAGCGTGACCGCAACTTTGACCATTACCAGGATGATGGCGTATTTTATGAACGCCGCCCGAGCGCCTGGGTTGAGCCTAAGACGGGCTGGGGCAAGGGTGCGATTCAGCTGGTGGAAATTCCGACGCTGGACGAGACTTTTGATAACATCGTCTGCTTTTGGAACCCGGTCGATAAGCCACAGGCCGGGCAGGAGCATTTGTACAGCTACCGCCTGCACTGGGGTAGCAAGATGCCGTTGCTGCCGAACCAGGCTACGGTGGTGGCCACGCGCACCGGCATCGGTGGTGTGGTGGGGCAAAAGCGCAGTTACTATTCCAAGCGTTTTGTGGTTGATTTCGTTGGCGGCGACCTGCAGTTGCTGGGCCCGAATGCCAAGGTGTCGCCAGTCATCAGCGTCTCGAGTGGCGAGGTAGAGGTAACCTCGGCGCGTCCCTTAGCAGCGGCGCAGGGCTATCGGGTCATGTTTGACCTGAAACCTACCGCAGCCAATGTGACGCCGATTGATTTACGAGTCTATCTGGCGGTTGACGATCAGTCCCTGAGCGAAACCTGGCTCTATCAGTGGACACCGCCGGCGGTGGTTGACCGGCTCTTTTAAGCGCAATGGCCGTCTCACCTTCCTCGCCTCTGCGATGCTGCAGGCTTAGGCAGCCTGCGATTTCTTCTTCGTCTTTGCGAGCGAAGCGTGGCAATCCAGGACGTCATTGGCTACCGCGTTTCGTTTGCAGAGACGAACCAATGTACTGGCTTGCCAAGTTGCTATTCCTTGCAAAAACGATAAGTCTGTTGGCTATTTCAATATTCCTAAGTCGGGAGCCAGTCTGCCGTTGATGAGAGCAAGGTCAAGTGTCAAGAAGTGGGTGTTATGTCGTTCCGTGAGCGGCCCGCCGCCGGGGATAACGCTACCGTCGGTGTCATAGCCGATGGCCTTTAACTTCCAGACCCCGTTAATCCACTTCAGGTTGCCCACATGGGCACCGCTGGCCGTCAGGACGCGGTAAATCAGGTCATCTACTTGGCTCAGGGTCAGAGGCGCGAGGGTAGGACTCATGGCATATTCTCATCGGGGACCGGTTCATCCAGGGAGAGTTGAACCCGATTGCGACCGGCCGCTTTGGCCTGGTACATGGCTACATCGGCTCGTTTCATGATGTCATGGTGGCTGCTGTCCTGGCCGGCAAATAGGGCGACGCCAATGCTGGCGCTACCCTGGTGTTCTAGAACATAGGCGGCTTGTCCTGTCAGTTGGATCATCAAGCGGTAAGGCAGGGCCAGCACGTTGCGAATTTTTTCGGTTACGAGGGTTGCTTGCATGGTCGCTTCCGCCTGATCAGCGCTTAAGGGGATGAGTATCACGACAAACTCATCACCACCGAAACGGGCCACGGTGTCGACCTCGCGAATACAGCTTTTCAGACGTGTAGCCACTTCCATCAGCAGTAAATCGCCAGCCTCATGGCCGAAATTGTCGTTGAGTGATTTGAAGTTGTCTAGGTCAAGGAATATCAGAGCGCCGTGACAGTTGTTGCGCCGACTGCTGTGCATGGCTTGGTACAGGCGGTCCTGCAGCATGCGCCGGTTGGGCAAGCTGGTGAGGGCGTCGTTAAACGCTAGGTGCAGCACTTCTTCTGCCATTTCCAATCGGGCCTGTCCGGCCGCCAGCACCTGTTGCATGTGCTTTTCAGCGGTGATGTCGCGCCACGCTACATGCACCGCAGAAGCACCTTCGTAGTCAATTGACTTGGCCTGGGCCTGCACCAGCAGGGTGCTGCCATCGACTTTTAAAAACTTCATTTCGATCCGCGGTGCGCTGGCATCGTGGTTGGTCAGGTTATGCATGCGTTGAACCGCTAGCGGCACATCGTCCGGGTGCACCCAGTCGCGGCTCAACTGACCCAGCAACTCATCGGCAGAGCGCGCGCCGTAGAGCTGGACGGCGACCGGGTTGAGGTAGACAAACCGGCCATCCTGAACAATATTGATGGCTTCTGGTGACCAGGCCACCATGGCTTGGTACTGTGCGGCACCGGGCGCGTCCGCTGGCGCCGCCCGTCGTCGATCAGCAATGTCGATTAAGGTGATGACAACGCCCATGGTCACTTGATCAGGTCGGCGGTAGGGCCAGATGCGCATTTCAAACCACAAACCGACTTGGGTTTGCACCAGCAGTTCGTGGCGTTTTTGGGTTGCCATGACGCGGCGAGCGTCGTCCAGCAGGTGGTCATAACCGGCAAACTGGGCCGCCAAGTGGGCGCCGTTACGTCCCCGGTCTGTGGGCAGCAGGTTGACAAAGAGAGCTGCGGCCGGCGTAAAACGCAGGATGTGCAGCTCGGTATTCATAAAAATGATGGCAATGCCGCTGCCGTCGAGCAGGTGGTTCAGTTCGCTGTCGGGTCCACTGGTCTGCAGCACACGCAAGGCCTGATGAGCTGCTTTAAGCTTTGCTTTGACCACTGCCAGTTCGGCTTGACTGGTCAGTAGTTGCTGCTGGAGGGCGGCTTCAGGGGTGGGCATGGGGTCTTGTCGGTTGGCATCCTGTTAGCGGCGGATGGCGTTTATTGCACGTAATAGTTCTGAGTTTAGGGGGCAGGCGCTTGACTTGGTGGTGTGTCACGTCAGGCTAGCCGGTAGGTTTGCAGATGAATACTGGTTTCGGTGTTGCTGATGCCGCGGATCAGCCGAATGCGCTCCAGCACTTGGGATAACTCAGACAGGCTGGTGGCCTGTAGTTCAGCCAGCAAATCCCAGCGGCCATTGGTGTCGTGCAGGCTGGCCGCGCCCGGTTCGCCCAGCAGGCTGGCAATTACTAATCGCATCTCATTGCCTTCCACGGCAATGCTCATCCAGGCCCGGATCTTGGCTGGTTGGGCCTCGGGGCGCAGGCGCACGGTGTAGCCGACGATAGTGCCAGCATCTTCCAGTTTAGTGATGCGGTTGCTGATGGTACCGCGTGACACTCCCAGCTTGCTTGCCAGCGTGGCCACTGGGGTGCGGGCATCGCGGCGCAACAGGGAGA
>JBLHZH010000295.1:0-3644 GCA_047629695.1 Rhodoferax sp. | reverse complement strand
GCCATCAACCCGACTAGCATTGAAGCGCAAATCCAGGGTGCAGCCTTAATGGGCCTGTCGATGTGCCTGCCCGGCGGCGCCATTACCCTGAAAGACGGCGTGGTCGAGCAAAGCAACTTTACTGACTTTAGGGTGCCGCGTATCACCGACATGCCAGACGTAGCCGTGTTTTTGGTACCCAGTGCAGAGGCCCCCACTGGTCTGGGCGAGCCTGGCCTACCGCCACTGGCTCCCGCTTTTGCCAATGCTATTGCGCGTCTGACCGGTCAAACGCTGCGCGAGTTGCCATTCAAGCTAGCGTAAGCACGCACCTCAAGGACCTGCAGCCGTTTCGCCATGCAAAGCACGGCGCGATCCTTGCTCAACAACTGTGCCTTGTGCTGCACCGCCAAGTCGATGAACTTCTGGTCATCGGGGTCGGCGCAGCGCAACGGCGCAGTCAAGGCGACATCAACGCGGTGCGCGTGGGTATCAAATTGCGCCAGCACCTGCACGGCACTGCGCTCGTTGCGGACAAGCAACAACATGATTTTTGGGTAGGTCAGCACGCGGGCCAGTTCATCGCGCATGGCGGGCGTGGCCATCCAGCGTAACTGCCGGGTCACCAGCGCCGCTTTCAGGTCGTCAGTGCTCGGGTCGTTGAAGAGAAAGGCATCCAACACGATGTTGGTGTCGAGCACAATCATTTATTGCGGGCCGAGCCCTTCACCATGTCAAAGCGGAACATGCGGCACTCGATCGGGCCGTTCCACATCGGAACACGGCGCGATTCTTTCAGGCGCATTTTGCTGGGCAGCTTCAGGTCGGGCGTCAGCACCCAGGCGGTCCAGTCGGGGTAGTTCTTTTTCCAGTGGGTCGCCAACTGGCAGAAGAACTCAACACCCTCCTCGGTCTGCGCCAGCTCGCGGGCACCAAAACGGCCTTCTTGCGCGGGCGCACCGGCGACACCAGCGACCTCGATCCGCTCGCCATAAGGCGGGTTCATCACAATCACGCCCGGACCGGCTACCGGCGGCATGCGCTGCAGGGCGTCACCGCCCCGGAACTCGATGATGTCGGCCACCCCGGCGCGCTCGGCGTTGCGCTGGGCAAAGTCGACCATGCGGTGCGACACGTCGCTGCCGAAAATAATCGGGTGCTGGTCGGGCTCGCGCGCCACCTCGGCCTGCGCCGCTTCTGTTTTCATGGCCTCCCATTCGGCGCGACGGAAAGGTAGGTACTTCTCGAAGGCAAAGCGGCGACGGCTGCCGGCGGCGATATTGCAGGCCATCTGCGCCGCTTCAATCGCGATCGTACCACTGCCGCAGCAGGGGTCGTAGAGCGACAGCAGGTCATCTTCGCCCGCCATCCAGCCGCTGGCGGCCAGCATGGCGGCGGCCAGGGTTTCCTTCAGCGGCGCATCGCCCTTGTCTTCACGCCAGCCACGCTTGAACAACGGTTCGCCCGAGGTATCGAGGTAGAGCGAGCAATGGTCGGTGGTCAGGTGGGTGTAGATGCGGGCATCGGGCCACTGGGTGTCCACGTCCGGGCGCACGCCGCCGGCGGTGACACGAAAGCGATCACACACCGCGTCCTTGATCTTGAGGGCGGCAAAGTTGAGGCTGGTCAGCGGACTGTGCTGGGCCGTGACCTCGACCTTGATGCTTTCACGCGGCGTAAACCAACGCTCCCAGGCCACCTCGCTGGCTGCACGGTACAGGTCCTGCTCACCCCGGTACTCGGTGTGGGACAGCAGCACCAGTACGCGCTGGGCCAGCCGGCTATAGAGATTAAGCAGCATGGCGTGGGCGAGCGAAGTGCGCACCGCCACGCCACCGCGCTGCTTGGTGGCACAACCCGGCGGCAGACCGGTGATGCGCAGCACCTCGGGCAGCAGCAGGTCTTCGACGCCAGCGGCACAAGGCAAAAATAATTGAAGTTGGTTCATAAAGCTTTTCTGAGACTGGCGGGGGCAATTCTCAGCCCCTCGCGGTATTTGGCGACGGTACGGCGGGCGCATTCAATGCCCTGCTCCTTAAGCATGTCCGATATCTGGTTGTCGCTAAGCGGCTTCACCAGGCTCTCGGCGCTGATGAATTGCTTAATCAGCGCACGCACCGCCGTGCTGGAGGCGTTGCCGCCCGAGTCGGTCCCTAGACCAGAGCCAAAAAAATACTTGAGCTCGAAGGTACCGAACGGGGTCGCCATGTACTTGGCGGTGGTGACGCGGCTGATGGTCGACTCGTGCAGGCCCAGCTCATCGGCAATCTCGCGCAGCACCAGCGGGCGCATGGCCAGCTCACCGTGGGTGAAGAAGCTTTTCTGCCGCTCCACAATGGCATTACTGACGCGCAAAATGGTGTCAAAGCGTTGTTGGATGTTCTTGATGAACCAACGCGCCTCCTGCAGACGCTGCTGCAAGGCGGCGTAATTGGCGGCATCGTTGCCCCCGCCTTTGTGCTGCTTGAGGGCGTTCGCGTAAATATCATGTACCCGCAGACGAGGCATCACCTCGGCATTAAGGCGCACCTGAAATCTGGCCAGCGCGCCCTTGCCTACCTTGACGACCAGCACATCGGGCACCACGATATTGCGCTCGACATCGACAAAGCGCCGGCCCGGCTTGGGCTCCAGACGCGCAATCAACGTTATCGCTTCGCGCACCTCGGCGTCGCTGGCGTCGCACAACTGCACCAGACGCTTGACATCGCGCCGGGCTAACAAATCCATAGGCTGAGCGCAGAGCCTCAGGGCCACCCGCAACGGCGCTTGGGCCGCCTTGCGGGCAGGCTCCGCGCCAGCCAGCTTCAACAGGGCCTGCACCTGCAAGGTTAGGCACTCAGCCAGATGGCGGGCGCCGACACCGGCCGGCTCCAAGTGTTGCAGCAGCCCCAGCGCCACCGTGAAATGGTGGACCAGCTCTTCAGCCTGCGTAGCATCGTCACCCGCCAGCCCCTGGGCCAGGTCGCTCAGCAGGTCGTCCAGATAACCATCGTCGTTAAGCGACTCGATCAAAAAATGCAGGGCTGCCCGGTCTTCGTCGCTCAGGCGCAGGGCCAGGGCTTGGCGATGCAAATGGCTTTGTAGCGACTCCTGAGTGCGCGCCATCTCGGTCACATCGGCGTCTTCGTTGCCGTTCAAGTTGTTATTGTGTGCCTTGGCATCGCCGCCCCACTCGCTGTCGTCGGGCGACAGGGTGGCGCTGCCGTCACCGTCCCAGCTCTGACCATCATCGGCCGACAGCGGCGCGGTCTCAGTCTCATGTTCGACCACGCCAGTGACATTGGCGTAGTCAGTCATAGGGCCGGGTACCGACTCAGCTGCCAGATCCTCCTGGCGCACTGGTATGTCGCTTTGCGCCAAACCGAACTCCTCGCGCGTCGGCTCATCAACGTTTTGCTCAAGAAACGGGTTGTCGTCGAGCATCTGACCGACCTCTTGGCTGAGTTCCAGCGTGGAAAGCTGCAACAGCCGGATCGACTGCTGTAGCTGCGGCGTCAACGCCAGATGCTGGGAAACCCGAAGGGACAGGCCTTGTTTCATTTACATTTTAAAGTGTTCGCCAAGATACACCCGACGCACTTCGGCGTCGTTGACAATCTCGGCAGGTGTGCCCTGTGCCAGCACAGCACCATCACTGATAATGTAGGCGTGATCGCAAATAC
>JBLHZH010000294.1:0-3645 GCA_047629695.1 Rhodoferax sp. | reverse complement strand
GCAAGCTGCAGTTCGTCAGTACTTGTTAATGCTGTATAAAATTTGATGAATGAGCATTACCAGTTTGAATTGCTCCTAAAGTGCGATCCAGGAATAAATCGAGTCCATCGTCCAAGCTGATGAAGTTCCGCTGACGTGTGGCCTGGTGAAGGCGTGCTTTGAGGCGTCTTCAGCGCACCAGCCCCGCCGAGGTCACCAGCTCTCTTAGCACCTTGACTTGGCGCTTCACATACGCGTCATACGCCGGTCCGGACAGGGAAAATTCGTACAACCCATGCTCCTCTCGAATGCGCGCAAATTCAGGCGTTTTGTACGCTTTGGCAAAGGCTTCGGCGTAAAACTGGTAGTTGTCATCACTGACGTTTTTACCCATGTAAAAGCCGCGAAATAGTGTCCAGTTCACATCAAAACCCTGCTCTTTGGCGGTTGGTACGTTTTGAAAGGGCGCGGGTAAGCGTTTGTCGGCCAGGACGGCCAGCACCCGTAGTTTTTTGCCGTTGACATGGGCGCGCAATTCCGAGATGTCGCCAGTGTAAACCTCAATGTTGCCGCTGATCAGGTTGCTGATGGCTTCGCCCCCACCGTCAAACGCCACGTAGCGCATACTTTTGGGCAGGCCACTGGCCGCCTGCATGAGCAAGGCACCTTTGACCCAGTCCTGGCTGCCGATGGAGCCACCGGCACCAATCAGGGTCCCGCCAGGGTTGGCTTTCAGGGCCCGCATCAGCTCACCCAGATTGTTAAAGCGGGAGTCGGCACGGACGACCACTGCACCGTAGTCGGCCCCTGCGGAGGCGACAAACCGTACATCATCCGCCGAGAACTTGCCGTATTTACCCACCGCAATATTCAGTAGCGATCCCGATGAATGGGCCACCAGCGCGTTGCTGTCGTGGCTGCGCGTCGTCGCAAACTGTTTGTAGGCGGCGGCCCCAATACCACCGGGCAGGTAGGTCACCTGCATGGGGGTCTTCAGAGTCCCCTCCAGCGCGGCGGCAGCAATGCGGCAGGTTAGGTCAAAGCCACCCCCGGGTTTGGCGGGTACCACGCACACTGGTTTGACCGGCTCAGTCAACGCTGGCAAACCGGTCAGCAGGCTCATAGCGCCAAGGCCCAAGGTGGCCAGGTATTTGCAGGTGAACTTCATATGGGGCCTTTCAGGTCAACGCGCTAGGGGGACGTAGCGGCGCTGTCTGACACGGGCAACCAAAACCGCACACGCAAGCCCTGATTGTCGACCCCGCGGGCGAACTCGATCTGGCTGCCCAACCGCAATAGCACGGCGCTCACAATCGACAAGCCCAGGCCGCTGCCGCGTTGGCTGGCCTGGTCGGCGCGGTAAAATCGCTCACCGAGGTGTGACAGGGTCTCGTTGCTGACGCCCGGACCATCGTCTTCCACCTCCAGCCAAACGCCAGAGCGCAAGCCATCGTTGCCTTGGCCGCGTGTGAGGTTGACGGTGATCACACCCTCGGTGCGCCCATATTTGATGGCGTTGTCCAGCAGGTTCTCCAGTACTTGCTGCAACAGGCCGGCATCTGTCCAGACGCAGGTTGAAGTGTCGATTCCTGTGCCTTGTGCCAGCCCCATGTCCATGTGGCGACGCAGGGAAAACGGCTGCAGACTCAGCACCACGGCCTGGACAGTCCCCAGCAGCGGCACTGACATGCATTGCAGCGCCCCTTGATGCTCGGCCCGTGCGAGTCGCAGCATTTGTTGGGTATGGCGTGTGGCCATGTCCACCTGGGCTTCCAGTTTGGTGAGAAAGCCGGGCTCAATGACATTGTTTTTTTGTTGTTCACGGCGCCAGGCAATCTGGGTTTTCAGAACCGCCAGCGGGGTACGCAGCTGATGCGAGGCGTCTTCCAGAAAGCGCTGGCGCGTGGCTTGCTCTTGGGCGCTGCGCGAAAGGTGAAAGTTAAGCGCCTCTACCAGCGGTCGGGCCTCTTCCGGTAGACCCTGATCCAAAGGCAATGGCGTCAGGTCATGCACTGAGCGATCACGCACCACGCGCGACCAGTGCCCCAGTGGCGCCAGACCACGGCGCACCATCCACACCAGAACCGCCATGGTCAGCAGTAGCAGCAGGCCATCACGCACGGCCGCACTCAACAAAAAGCTGCGCAGGTAGGCATGACGCGGCGCCAGATCTTCCGCCACGACCAGGTCAACATAGAGGGGGGGCGTACCCGACTCGCCACCGGCCGTGCTGTTGCCCACTTCACGACGTATGGCGGCCATGCGTAAATTTTGATCGAAGTACAAACCTTCGGCGAGATAAACCGTGTCGGGGGTGACCTGCTGTGGCCACGCAAATGCCAATCCCGAAAAGCCGGCCTCCATCAGCCCATCACTGGTGCGAACATGAAAAAATACGGCGCCACGTGAGTTGCTTTGCACGTAGCTCAATAACTTGAACGGACGGTCTACCGAAAACCCGCTCTCGTCCATGTGGGTGGCCAGACTCAGTGCCTGCACCGCGCCCTTAAGGCCGCGGTCATAGGCCTCGTCAATGGTTTGCTGGGCCAGGTGGTAGGACAGCGCAAGTTCGACCAGGGTGATCAACACCAGTGAGGGCATGAGCAGCGTGAGCAGACGCCGCCGCAAAGACGGCGCCATCCAAAAGGAGCGCCAGCCTTGACGCGCACCGGGCCTCCGCTTCATGGACGGTCGTGATCAAGGTAAAAACCGATGCCGCGGACGTTGCGGATCGCCACCCCCAACTCGCCCAGGCGCTTGCGCAAGCGGTAGAGCACCACATCCATGGCGTCCGGGGCAATGTCTGAGTCATTCACAAACACACGTTCAAATAAGGCTTGACGTGCCAGCGGGCTGCCTTGTGCCTCTACTAAAGCTAGCAGTGTCGCGTGTTCACGCGGGCTCAGCAGGAGGGCTTGTTCGGCGCATGAAAAACTGCGTTGTCCTGCATCGTAGCCCACACCGGCCCACTCTAGTCGGGCCGAGGTCACGCCCCGGCGGCGGCGCATCAGCCCAAACAGCCGGGCTTCCAGTTCATGGGTGTCAAAGGGTTTGCTCAAGTAGTCGTCGGCGCCGGCGTGAATGGCGGCTACCTTGTCCTGAGCCTGGTCGCGGGCCGAGAGAATCAGCACCGGCAGGTCCCTATTTTGTGTGCGCAGTTTTTTGAGCACCTGCATGCCGTCCAGTTTGGGCAGACCCAGGTCCAGCACCATGAGGTCGTACTGGTGCTGCCCGACCAGGTTCAGTGCCATCAGGCCATCACTGGCCCAGTCCACCCGATGGCCGCGCGCCCTGAGCACGCCACTGAGGCTTTCGGCCAGCGCCACTTCATCTTCAACTAGCAGCAAATACAAAGTAGGACCTTCTTGGGTAGGGTGGTCTGGTCCAACGGCAAAGGTGGGGCCAGGAAATCAGGCTCAGTCGGATGTTCCGACGTCACCCGCTTTTATCTTAGACTTCTTCAGGGCGCTGATACGTACAAACCGACCCACCACCAGCGGCAGGATGAAGCCAACGATGGCCATCATCCACAGGCCCACTGCCAGTGGCGATTCCAGCAGTGCCCAGAGGTTGCCATCCGAAATGGACATGGCACGACGCAGGTTGTTTTCCATCTGGTTGCCCAGCAAGATACCCAGAATTACGGGCACCAGTGGGACGTCCAGT
>JBLHZH010000293.1:0-3652 GCA_047629695.1 Rhodoferax sp. | reverse complement strand
CTTCTGCCGTTGCTGCCGCAGTTCTTTGGGCCCACAACTTGGCCTGCTCGATCTCCTGCGCATCCGGCTTGTGCTGCTGCACCAACGCGGCCGCTTTGCTGCTAGTGTTTGACAGCGCTTCGCGCGCCTTGTTTCCCCATTGGCTGGCGATATCTGAAAATTTATTTGTCATAGCTTCAATTCTTTAAAAAATACGCGTTAACGCTGACCAGCCGAGGGAACCGGCGTGGACGCTGATGCACCTATATTACTGGAAGGACTCTCCACCCAAAGCGATGGGGACAAGTGTTGGCGTTCGGCTTAATCCTTTTTTAATATGGTTTTATTTATGGGCTGGCCGACTTTTTTAAAACCACACTGCATACTGATTCAACAATCTAATTTTGTTTACAAGCATGCGACTTGCTCAAAATAAAAGGAGGCTGAAATAGTCAGCAATTATTACCAATGGAAGCATTTAGATGTTTTTTGAACAAACGGAATTTGATGAGCGACTGAAAAAAACACGCCAAGCCATGTCGCTTCGCGGGATTGATATTCTGATCGTCAGCGATCCGAGCAACATGGCCTGGCTGACAGGCTATGACGGCTGGTCGTTCTACGTGCACCAGTGCGTTATGGTGAGCCATGACATTGAGCCAATCTGGTTCGGCCGAGGACAGGATGCCAACGGCGCGCGGCTTACCTCTTATCTTTCCAATGACCATATTTTGGGCTACCCTGATCACTACGTGCAGTCTGTCGAGCGCCATCCGATGGATTACCTCGCACAGGAGGTCATTATGGCGCGCGGTTGGCAGGCCTTGAAAATTGGCGTCGAAATGGACAACTACTATTTCAGTGCGGCCGCCTATGCGGCACTTCAAAAATACTTACCGCAAGCCCGCTGGACGGATGCCACCGCCCTGGTCAACTGGCAGCGCGCCATCAAGTCGCCACAAGAAATAAGCTACATGCAAATTGCCGCAAAGATTGTAGAAAAAATGCACCTAATGATCGTGGAAACGATTGAGCCAGGCATGCGAAAAAATGATTTAGTAGCCAAAATTTATGCTACCGGCATTGGCGGCTTTGAAAATTTTGGCGGCGATTACCCAGCGATTGTGCCTCTGATACCCACGGGGCTGGAGGCGAGTGCACCCCATTTAACTTGGGATGACGCGCCCTTCAAGACCGGCAGCGGCACATTTTTTGAGATTGCGGGTTGCTACCGACGCTACCACTGCCCCCAGTCACGCACTCTCTATCTGGGCACACCACCGGCCCATTATCTGGAAGCAGAAAAGGCCATCATCGAGGGTATTTATGCTGGGCTTGACGCCGCCAAACCAGGCAACACCTGCCAGGACATTGCGAATGCTTTTTTCGGTGTACTGCGACGTCACGGCATTGATAAAAACAGCCGCTGCGGCTACTCGATTGGTGCTAGTTACCCACCCGACTGGGGCGAGCGCACCATGAGCCTACGCGCTGGCGACATGACGGTACTCGAGCCTGGCATGACCTTTCACTTCATGCCGGGCATCTGGCAGGACGACTGGGGCATCGAGATTACAGAGAGCATTCTCATCACGCCCACCGGTGTTGAACCGTTTTGCGAGACACCCCGACAACTATTTATAAAGGAATGAACGCCATGCTTGACAACCCCATCGTCCCTTCGGTCGACTTCACCAAGTTGGGTATTCAGCATGGTTTTTTGAAACTGCCATATTCGCGTGACGACTCTGCCTGGGGTGCCCTGATGATCCCCATTACCGTGGCACGTAACGGCACGGGGCCGACAGTGTTGCTGACGAGCGGCAACCATGGTGATGAATACGAAGGCCCGGTGGCATTGATCAAGCTGGCCAACGCCATTAACATCGAGGAGGTCAACGGCTGCGTCATCATTCTGCCATATATGAATTTTCCAGCTTTCAGGGCCGCACGACGCACCTCACCGATTGACCAAGGCAACTTGAACCGCAGCTTTCCCGGCAAACCCAATGGCACCGTCACGCAAAAAATAGCCGACTATATTCAGCGCTACCTGTTGCCGCAAGCCGACTATATTCTGGATATCCATTCCGGTGGTCGCTCGCTTGACTTTTTACCCTTTGCCGCGATTCATATTCTGGAAGACAAGCAGCAGCAGCAACGTTGCGAGGCGGGCATGCAAGCTTTCGGCGCACCCTATTCGATGGTCATGCTTGAGCTTGACCGGGGCGGCTTGTTTGATACAGCGGCCGAATCTGCCGGCAAGGTCTTTGTCACCACCGAGTTGGGCGGCGGAGGCAGTGCCAGCGCCAAAACCATCGGCATCACCGAGCGCGGAGTGCACCGGTTTCTAGTGCATGCGGGTATTTATAAAGGCAACTTGAATCCAGTCGACACCGTCTATCTGGGCATGCCCGACAGCGATTCTTTTGTCACCTGCCTGAATGACGGGTTGCTGGAAATGTGCATGGACTTGGGCGACACGATTCTGGCCGGCGACGTGATTGCCCGAGTGCACGACACCACCCGCACCGGCGTGCCGGCACTGGAGTACCGCTCCAAACGCAACGGCCTGATGGCCTCCCGGCATTTCCCTGGACTTATTTCTGTGGGTGACTCACTGGCGGTGATTGGCGAGGTCTTTAATCCGCCGGACAGACTCAGCAGTTAGGAATATTTTTAAGGGAGACCGTACCCCACGCAGTACCACTTCTCTTCTCGTCTTTGCGAGTTTTCCGAATCCACTCGAATACTACACACAGATTTTGAACAGGGGCATGCCAAGTACCATGGTGCAGCAATTGGGGTACGGGCCTCTGGGGACGCCGCGTCCAGCTGCCAAAAGCCCAGAAATCGGCAGAAACTAGAACTCTAATCGCTGTTGCCCGCGCCTTGGTTGGCAAAGATGAGCCACGAATCGTCGTCTTTGCGAGCGTAACGCGGCAGCCCATGCCCCCGCTTGGTCTTAACGAACTGGGGCAGACAGTCTCTTCGCGGAAAAACACTGGATAAGAAACTATATGTGTATGAAAAGCGAAGTGCGACAATCCAAGAGGTTTATGCACTGCCGCGGCCTACGGCCTCGAAGAGACGAGGTACTTTTGGAATTTCCCTCTCGCTAAGGCAACAACGCATCGCCAGGCATGGCAGGTACCTCATGCACCTGCGCCAACACGACATTGAACCGCTCCTGACTGGCATGCTGCACACGCAGCAAGATATAGTCCTCGGTCGCCAGAACCGCTAACTTCTCGGCCAGGGAGCAGGTAACCAGTACATTGGTGTTCATCACGATTTTGGGCTTGATTTTCATGGTGTTGCCTACAATACAGCCATGGTGTGTACGTTCTTTCCATAATTCCAAATCCTGTCCAGACCAAGCTACTGACACAAAACGTGTCATTAAAAAATAGAAAAACTGAGTATCACCATGTACCTACCCCAACACTTTGAAGAAGCCAAAACCGGCGAGTTTTATCAGATTGTTCGGGCGCACCCACTGGGCGCGCTGGTGGTTTGTGGGGCCAACGGACTGGATGCCAATCATCTGCCGTTTGAACTCTTGACGCCGCCCGCTGAAAACGCTACTTTACGAGCCCATGTCGCGCGCGCCAACCCAGTGTGGCATGAGGTCAGAAGCGGCGACGAGGTGCTGGTCATCTTCCGGGCCGCC
>JBLHZH010000292.1:0-3669 GCA_047629695.1 Rhodoferax sp. | reverse complement strand
TACAGAATATTTCTGCGAAGCGCGGCCAGGATGGCCTGGATGATGGATTTGAAAAGGCAGAAGAGCTGCAGCAGAGCTCCCTTAAAAATTTGGGCTAATTCGAAGCCGTTATGAAGCGCCGTAACAATCCGCCGGGGGTGCCGGACTTTGCCGCGTTAGGTAGGGATTTTGATACCTATCACATCGCCGGTGTCAGCATGGCCAGGGCTTACGTACAGAGCGGACCAAGCTGGTAGCCTGATGACCTAGTGAAGGAGATGGCTGCTGCTCCCGGTAGCCTCAAGTCACAGGCGCAGGCGTTGGTGCAAGTCCTGGCCGGGGGGCCGTACGGCACTTCGGCGCGTCCAGCCATGGTCGCTGCTAGCCGCAGCTTGCCAAGGCGATGCATCAAGGTGCAGCGGGGGTGGTGTTGATGGCGCCGGTTAAACGAGTGGCTGTGAGCCAGCCGTCTGCGCCGAAGGTCTTGGCCAAGTCACCACCCCAGTCAGCCGCCGTATTGGACCGTAAGGATGATGATCGGGAAACCTTCTGAAGGGGTTGCTTAACCGCCTTGTTGTGAACGCTTGCCAGGGTTTTTCTTGCTGTTGGTGTGGGCGCCGCGTTCTAGGCTGCGCAGCTGACCTTTACCCGCGGTAAAGCACACGCCTTTGGGCGCTACAGGGCGGGGGGTGGCGACGCGGTCGGCTTCGGTACGAATGATTTTGGCCATGAAAAAACTCCAGTTAATTTTAGAAAACCAGCAATTATCCCCTCAGTTGCCAATCCGGGCCTAAAGGACCGGATTGCGGGGGTAAATAAACCTCTTAGCCTAGGTCTTGTTCGGCGTCGGCGCTGCCAGCGGGCTTGCTGCTGCGGTAGCCGTTTTTGGCCAGAATCTCGATATAAAAGGTATCGCCACCTTCCTTGACGACGGCATCAATCAAGGCGGTGAGGGTGGCAAAGTGCACCACCACCGCATTCGCTTCGCTGGTACCGAACTTGCAGTCAAAGTCCCAGAAGTCAACGCCTTCAGGCAGCGGTACGCGGCGCTCGCGCTTGACGTATTTGCGAATCTCATGTTTGGTGGCTTCCAGCACCCGCTCCGGGTGCTTGCCTTCGATGTTTAATTTGAACGTTTTTTTCACGGTTTGCCTTTGATTCAGTCCAATACCACCCCTGACGGGCGTGATTTGTAAGCGTTCGATTATGCGACCTCTCCCCGTGCCGGGTGGCTGGTTTGGCGCGGAGCAGATTAAACTGGATCAAATTTCTCCTGTTTCTCTCGTTACAAAACGCTTCTTTATGCCATTTTCTTCTCTGGGCCTGTCGCCCACCCTCCTGCGCGCCGTCCACGCCAAAGCTTATCTGGCACCCACGCCGATTCAGACGGCAGCCATTCCTGCGGCCTTGCAGGGCCGCGATGTGCTGGGTTCGGCGCAGACTGGCAGTGGCAAAACCGCTGCCTTTGCGCTGCCGCTGTTGCAGCACCTGGAGGCGAGTGCGCCCGAGAGTCTGCGTCTGGCGCGGGCCTTGGTGCTGGTGCCAACGCGCGAACTCTGCACCCAGGTGGGGGAGGAGATTCGCAGTCTGGCGCAGCACCAGACGCAGGCACTCAAGGTGTCGATTGTGTTTGGTGGTGTCTCCATCAACCCCCAGATGATGCGTTTGCGCGGCGGTGCTGACATTGTGGTGGCCACGCCCGGGCGCTTGCTGGACCTGGTGGACCACAACGCGCTGTCGCTGCGCCACGTCAGCCTGCTGGTGCTGGACGAGGCCGACCGTCTGCTCGACATGGGCTTCAGCGAAGAGCTGGCCCGTATTCTGCGGTTACTGCCTAAACAGCGGCAAAACCTGTTTTTCTCAGCCACCTTTCCACCCGCGGTGCAGACCCTGGCACAAACGCTGCTGCGTGAGCCGGTGCGCGTCGAGGTGTTGCCTGAGCCCGAGAGCGCGCCCGACATCGTGCAACGCGCGATTGCCGTGGATACCAGCCGGCGCACCCAGTTGCTGCGTCATTTGATTCAGGAAAACCACTGGAGCCGGGTACTGGTGTTTGTCGCCACCAAACATGCTGCCGAGATGGTAGCCGACAAATTGCGCAAGGCGCGCATTTATGCCGAGCCTTTTCATGGGGAGTTGAGCCAGGGTAAGCGCACGCAGGTGCTGGCCGACTTCAAGGCATCACGCCTCAAGGTGGTGATTGCCACCGACGTGGCGGCGCGTGGTCTGGACATTGCCCAGTTGCCGGTGGTGGTGAATTTTGATTTGCCGCGTTCCGCGGTGGATTACACGCACCGCATTGGCCGCACAGGTCGCGCCGGCGAGCGGGGTATTGCCCTGAGTTTTGTCAGTGCGGATACCGAAGCGCATTTCCGGCTGATTGAGAAGCGTCAGAGTCTGAATCTGGCGCTGGAACAGGTGGCGGGCTTTGAGCCGCTGCAAACCACCGCCAGCCTCGCGCCCGTGCGGTCGCCTGATGGGGCGCTGGTGGACACCAGCACCGGGGGAGTCAAGGGCCTGCGCCCGAGTAAAAAAGACAAGTTGCGGGCCGCTGCGTCCCGGGGTCAATAAGGTGCCGCCAGGGCCTTAGTTCAACAGAAAAGCGCGGGCCTGGGCTTGGCGGTCTTGGGCTTCAATTTCTTCATCAAACGCCGCACGGCTGGCGAGTGCCGCCTGGGTGTAGGGAATCAGCGGTTTGTCCAGCGGGCGCAGTTTATGGCGACGCAAGCTGCGCAGTTGTTGTGAGCGCTCCATGGTTTGCAACACGCGCTCAGGCTCCATCATCAGGCTGAAGGGGTTTACGGCAAGGGCAATGTTGTTCATCAGGTTTCTCCAGTGAGGCCAAGGTGCCAGAGTGACACTTTTGCGCATGGGAGTACTTTATTCGCTACAACCAAATACTGAAGTCAGCAAACGGCTGTAAAGCGTGTCAGCATTTGCCTTACACGCCTGGACTTTAGCCAGCCGGAAACGCCAAAAGCACCTTCGTTTCTGCGCTCGCAAAGACGACAAAAAAGAGGTACTTCCTGGCATGCGGTCTCCCTTACAACAGTCGCACCCGCACGCTTTTGCCCTTGACCTTGCCGGCGTTGAGTTTGTTCATGGCTTCCTGCGCGATGTCCCGGTTAACCGCCACAAAGGTGGTGAACTCGGTCACGTTGATTTTGCCGATTTGCTCGCGGCTGTAGCCAGCATCGGCCGTCAAGGCCCCCAGCACGTCGCCTGGGCGAATTTTTTCCTTGCGACCACCCAGAATTTGCAGTGTCACCATCGGTGGCAGCAGCGGGCCGCTGCCAGTGGGGGTAAGTTCGTCGACTTTGTGCCAGGTCGACTCGCGGTTCTGGTACTGCTCGATCTTGCCGACAAAGCCCATTTCGTTCATGCTGGCCAGGCTCAACGCCAGACCGGTTTCACCGGCGCGGCCGGTACGGCCAATGCGGTGAATGTGAATTTCAGCGTCGGGCGTGATGTCGACATTGATCACCGCTTCCAGCTGGTTGATGTCCAGCCCCCGTGAGGCGACATCGGTGGCCACCAGCACCGAACAGCTGCGGTTGGCAAACTGTGCCAGCACCTGGTCGCGCTCGCGCTGCTCCAGCTCGCCATACAGCGCCAGGGCACTGAAACCCTGCTCCTGCAGATAGGTCACCAAATCTTTGCACTGCTGCTTGGTGTTGCAAAACGCCAGTG
>JBLHZH010000291.1:0-3670 GCA_047629695.1 Rhodoferax sp. | reverse complement strand
ATGCTTGAACTCAAGCGTCGCGCTTCATCTTGGCATTGACCAAGCCTGTGGGGCTTCGCCTCAGTTAAATTAGGGCAGCCCACGGGTTTTCTGTCTTCACCAGCAGCAGCTTGCGTAACCGCTTCCATGCCATGGGGCCTGAGGGCTGTAGTTTTCAATTCAACGCGCTGGCCAGCCTGGGCCGGTGCAAACTTTTCTTTAAAGCACAAGAACGCACCGTCGCCCTCGTCAAAACGCAGGCCCTCGCCTGACTGGGCGGCTGAGGGATCACATATTCACTTTTTATCGCCTCACTTGCCAGAGCTCAATTACATTGAGATATTGTGGTGCAAGATGAAACGCCTGCGTCCATTCAGGTTGCTTGAAATCAAGGAATTACGAAAAGTTTTAAGGAAGACACTACGGCACCTATGTCGTAAAGGTTAGACCTTTTTGATTCACGTCCTATTGACCTTCCGATTGGCGTTTGATTGGGCCTCAAGTCTTTACAGTCGTCAATATTGCGGTTAAGGTCGAATTATGAAAAGCCAACGTTTCTGGGAAGTTGACCTGTTGCTATTATGCAAACAGTGGCTCAGCGACCTGTCCACCTTCCTGATGACGCTGGTCATGTTTCTCTTCTTGTCTCTTCCGGTGGTGATTCCGACTTTGGTGATGTGGTACCTATCGGCCATCAACTGGCGCGCTTCCTCTTGAACAAACCGCCTGCCAGGGCGGTGCCGCAAATGATTACGACGCCACACAACAGTGTCCACAGGGTGACGGCCTCTTGCAAAAAGAGGGCGCCGTAAACCAGTGCAAATACGGGGACGACATAGGTGATGGTCAGCGCGCGGGCCGGCCCGATGTTTCCAATCAATCTGAAGAACAGGATGTAAGCCACGCCGGTGCACAGCACACCCACGGCCAGCAGCGACAGCCAAGCGGTGGCGCTTGGCGTCGTCTCCGGCCAGAACCAGAACGCTGGTAGCGCCAGACCCAGTGTGGCTCCCAACTGGCTGCCCGTGGCGGTGACGAGGGCTGGCAGTCCGCTTAAATAGCGTTTGGCGTAGCTGGCGGACAAGCCATAGCAAATACAGGCCAGCAGGCAGGCCAACATGGCCCAGCCCGTTGATAGGCCTGCGGCATCGGGCTTGAAGCTGGCCTTGTCCGATGCCAATAGCGCGACCCCGACAAAGCCCACTACCAGACCCAGAATACGCAGACTGTGCGGTCGGTCCTTGAGCCAGACCCAGGCGACCAAGGCGCCAAACATCGGAGATGTTGCGTTCAGGATGGAAGACAGCCCGGTGCTGATGGACAGCAGGGCAAAGGAAAAGCAGGCAAATGGAATGGCGGAGTTGATGATGCCGACTAAGAATACTTTTTTCCAGTGCTTGAGCAGTTGGCGCCCCTGACCACGCCAGAGCAACAGGGGCAGCAGAAATAACGCCGCAATCGCGACCCGGACACCGGCGGTCGGCAGAGCGCCAAATTCAAGCGCCCCGAATCGCATGAACATGAAGGAAGAGCCCCAGATGGCGGACAGCAGGACAAAGTCCAGTAGCCAAGGCCGGGCCGGTGCGGGCGTGTTCAAAGCGCTGCTTCGAGTTGCAACAGGGCCGCTTTGCGGTCCAGGCCGCCAGCATAGCCGGTCAGCGCGCCTTTAGTCCCCACCACGCGGTGGCAGGGCACCACCAGGCTCAAGGGGTTGCGCCCGATCGCCGCCCCCACCGCACGCACCGCTGCCGGAAGCCCGATGTCTGCGCTCAAGCGCCCATAGCTACAGGTGGCGCCAAATGGAATGGCCAGCAGACCATGCCAGACCGCTTGCTGGAAAGGCGTGCCTTGCTCCAAGTCCAGCGGCAAGTTAAAGCGGCTGCGTTGACCGGAAAAATATTCACCTAGCTGGGTTTGGACCAGGGCCAACAGGGGGTGCCCGTCGGCCGCTACCTGCCAGTCGGTGGCGTCGGGCTGATGGCGCTGGCCGTCAAACCACAGGCCGTGCAGATGGGCGCTGGAGGCAGCCAGAATAATTGGCCCCAGTGGGCTCTTCCAGCGGGTTTGAACGAGGGTGGCAGAGAGTTTCATGACACCTATGATACGCGGCGGCTGTGTCGTTATGGCCTGTCGGCCGGCCTACAATTCAGCGCTTAGACTGAACCAACTTTCGAGGGAACCCCCACCATGCAGTTATCCGCCTCCATTTTCAAAGCTTACGATATTCGCGGCATCGTACCTGATACCATTAACTCGTCCATGGCCGAAGCGCTGGGCCGGGCTTTTGGTACAGTCGCCCGCAGTGAGGGTGAGACCGTGGTGGCGGTGGGTCGCGATGGCCGGCTCAGTGGCGCTGTTCTAGTGGCCGCCCTGATGCGCGGCCTGCTGGCCGCCGGGGTTGACGTCATTGATGTGGGCCGAGTGACGACGCCCATGCTTTACTTTGCCGCCAACACCCTGTGCACAAGCGGCATTCAGGTCACTGGCAGCCACAACCCCAAGGACTACAACGGCTTCAAAATGGTGATGGGTGGGCGCGCTATTTACGGTGAAGAAATCCAGACTTTGCGCCGCACGATGGAAGACGAGTCCTGGACGCTACAAACGGGCGCCCAGGTACGCCATGTCGATGTGCTGGCGGCTTACCGCGCCCGAATCGTGGATGACATCAAGTTGGCACGGCCGATGAAGATCGTGATCGATTCCGGCAACGGCATTGCCGGCGCCTCGGCCCCGGCCATTTTTCGTGCGCTGGGGTGCGAGGTGATTGAGTTGTTCAGCGAAGTCGATGGCAACTTCCCCAACCATCACCCCGACCCGAGCAAGCCGGAGAATCTGCGCGACCTGATTGTCGCACTTAAAACCAGCGATGCCGAGCTGGGTCTGGCCTTTGACGGTGATGGCGATCGCCTCGGCATCGTCACCCAAGAGGGCAACAACATTTATCCGGATCGCCAGATGATGCTGTTTGCGCAGGATGTGCTGTCGCGCGTGCCGGGTGGCACCATTTTGTTTGACGTCAAGTGCTCCCAACGCCTGGCACCGGCGATTGAAGCGGCAGGCGGCAAACCACTGATGTTCAACACCGGGCACTCGCTGATCAAGGCCAAGATGAAAGAGATCGATTCGCCGCTGGGCGGCGAGATGAGTGGTCATATTTTCTTCAAGGAGCGCTGGTTTGGGTTTGACGACGGCACCTATGCCGGTGCGCGTTTGCTTGAAATTCTGAGTCAGTCGCCCGACGGCAATGTGGTGCTAAACGCCTTGCCCACGAGCTTTTCCACGCCCGAGTTGAATGTCCGTTGTGCTGAGGGCGAACCCCATGCCTTGGTGGCGCAACTGGTCACGGGTGCCAACTTTGCCGCGCCGGCTGTGCTCTGCACGATTGATGGCCTGCGGGTTGACTGGCCCGATGGCTTTGGCCTGATTCGCGCCTCCAACACCACCCCGGTGCTGGTGCTGCGCTTTGAGGGCCATACGCCCGATGCATTGCACCGCATTGAAACCGAGATGCTGGCGCTGTTGCGTACCGTCAAACCCGATGCCGTGCTGGACGCCGCCGCCCATTGAAGCCGCTGGTGCGGGCCGGGCAGTGCAGCCGGTGAAGATTCTGATAGTCAAGCTCTCGTCGCTGGGTGACGTGGTGCATGCCATGCCGGCGCTACAGGATATCCGCCGCGCCTACCCTGAG
>JBLHZH010000290.1:0-3689 GCA_047629695.1 Rhodoferax sp. | reverse complement strand
CCTCGCCATACCGATCACTGTCGGTCTGGGGGTTGCCAGTACAGCGACGACGAGCACGTCGAGCAGCCGGGCTGATGCAGTGCTTTATCAGGCCAAACAAGACGGGCGTAATTGAGTCTACGTGGCGACCCCGCTATGATTCTGCCCCTTATGGGGTTAATTCATGCGCATCATTATTTTGGGAGCCGGGCGGGTTGGCGAGAGTGTAGCCGAGAGTTTGGTCTCCGAGCAAAACGACATCACCTTGATTGATCCCGATCCGGATCGCCTGCGCGATCTGGAAGACCGGTTGGACCTGCGGGGTGTGCCAGGCAACGGCATTCAGCCGTCGGTCCTGCGCCGGGCCGGCGCTGAAGATGCCGACCTGTTTATTGCTTGCGCTTCGCTGGACGAGACTAATCTGGCGGCCTGCAAGGTCGCGCACGACGTCTTTGGCATTCCCACCACCGTGGCGCGCCTGCGCTCGCCCGAGTTTGAGGCCGGCGAGGCGTTACTTAGCAAGACCGGATTCGCGGTGGACCATGTGATCTGCCCCGAAGAGTCGGTCATGCATTACATCCACAAACTCATTGAGTTCCCGGAAGCGCTGCAGGTGCTGGAGTTTTCGCAGGGCCGGGCGCACCTGATTGCGGTGCGGGTGACCGAGGGCAGTCCGCTGGCCAACCACACCATCAGTGAGTTCAAGGAGCGGTATCCCGGGGTCACCATGCGGGTGGTGGCGGTCTACCGCAAGGAGGCCGATCTACCGATCGAGCCGGGCACCCGTGTGCAACCCGGTGATGAAGTGTTTGTATTGGCCGATAAGGAAAAAATTCGCCATGTGCTGCGCGCCATTCACAAAGACGACCGCCCGGTGCGTCGCGTCATGATTGCCGGCGGTGGCCGGGTCGGCCTGCGCCTGGCGCGCAGCTTGGCAGGGCAGTACGCGGTCAAGCTGATTGATCGCGATCTCAAGCGCTGTAAGTACCTGGCCGGTGAGTTGCCCAGTGACCTCTTGGTGCTGGAGGGCGATGCCGCCGATGAAGATCTGCTGATTGAAGAAAACGTGGGCGAGATGGACCTTTTCATCTCCCTCACCAATGACGATGAAGACAATATTCTCTCGGCCATGTTGGCCAAGCGACTGGGCGCTCGGCGCGTCATTGCGCTCATCAACCGGCGCATTTACGCCGAGATGATGCAGGGCAGTGCGATCGATATTGCGATCTCACCCGCGCAAACCGTCATCGGCGAGCTGTTGGTCCATGTGCGCAGCGGCGACTTGGCGGCCGTGCACAGCCTGCGCCGGGGTGCCGCCGAGGCGATTGAGGGGGTCGCCCGTGGCGATGCCCGTACCTCGCGTCTGGTGGGCCGGCGCATCGACCAGATCGTGCTGCCAGCGGGCGCCCGCTTTGGCGCTATCGTGCGCGGCAAGTCGCCAAACTGCGATGTGCTGATGCCGAATCGGGACAAGGTGATTCAGGAGGGGGACCACATCATCATCTTCATCCCTGACAAGCGCCAGTTGCGGGCGGTCGAAAAGTTGTTTCATGTCAGCGCCACTTTTTTCTAACCGGTCATGACTGGTTTTGCCCCTGTGCTGAATGTGCTGGCCCGCATCCTGATGGGTTTTGCTTTTATGTTCCTGGTGCCGCTGGCCTGGGCCTGGTCGCTCGATGAGCTGGCGCTGCGCAACATCTGGCTGACCGGGCTGGCGCTGACCTTCGGTGCTGGCGTCCTGTTACTGCTGCTGACCATGCGCCAGCGGCGTGAGCTGATGCCGCGCGACGGATTTCTGCTGGTCAACTTGGTGTGGCTGGTGTTGCCGGCCTTCTCCGCGGTGCCCCTGATGCTGGCGATTGACGGCCTGAGCTGGACTGATGCCTATTTTGAGGCCATGAGCGCGCTCACTGCCACCGGCGCTACAGCGTTGTCCGGGCTGGATGCCTTGCCGGTCTCGGTTAACGTCTGGCGCTGCTTTTTACAGCTGATTGGCGGTCTCGGCATCATGCTACTGGTGGTGGCGGTGCTGCCCTTGCTGGGCCTGGGTGGGGTTCAGCTGTACAAGGCAGAAACCCCCGGCCCTATGAAAGACGCTCGCTTGACGCCGCGCATTGCCGAGACCGCGCGCGGGTTGTGGGGCGTCTACTTTGTCCTTTCGGTAGCCTGCATGCTGGCCTACCGCTGGGCCGGCATGGACTGGCCCGACGCCTTTATGCACATGTGCAGCACGATGGGGTTGGGTGGTTTCTCATCGCATGACGCCAGTTTTGGCTTCTGGAACTCGGCGCAGGTTGAGGGCGTGGCGATTCTCTTTATGGCGCTGGCGGGCATCAGCTTTGCACGTTATTTCATCGTCTGGCGCGCGCGTTCGATGGCGGTCCTACTGCGCGATGTCGAGGTCCGCGCCTATGTCTTTGTGCTGCTGGCCTCGGTACTCGGCCTGAGCCTGGTGCTGCTGGTGCATGGCACTTTTGGCCATTGGCTTGCGGCCTTGCGGGCGGCGGCATTTCATGTCGTGTCGGTTGCCACCACCACCGGCTACGCCTCAGCTGACTACGCGCTGTGGCCGGTGTTTGCGCCGGTCTGGCTGCTTTTTCTGGGCTGTTTTGTGTCCTGTGCCGGCTCCACCGGAGGCGGCATCAAGATGGTGCGCATGGTGTTGCTTATCAAGCAGGCACGCCGTGAACTGGTGCGTACCATCCATCCGCGCATTGTCAATCCGGTGATCATGGGCCGTGCCACTATTCCAGCCACCGTCATTGCCTCCATCATGGCCTATATGCTGATTTATGGTGCCACGATTGTCGGGCTAACTATTTTAATGCTGCTGTCGGGGCTGGATGTGGTGACAGCGCTGTCTGCCGTGGTGGCCACCGTCAACAACATCGGCCCTGGCCTGGGGCAGGTCGGGCCGGCTGCCAACTTTGGCATCCTGACCGACTTTCAAACCTGGGTCTGCACCCTGGGCATGTTGATGGGGCGGCTGGAGTTGCTGGCTGTCATGGTGCTTTTCCTCCCCCAGTTCTGGCGCAAATAAGGCCTGCCTGCTCGTCCCCGGTTTCAGACCAGGGTACTTTCAACCACGTTGCCAATCATGTCGGCGGTGACCGCAGACAGGGTCCAGCCCAAGTGACCGTGCCCAGTGTTGTAAAACACGCAAGGTGACTGGCCACGACCCACCCGGGGCAGCATCGTGGGCATCATGGGGCGCAGGCCGGCCCAGGGCACCACGCGTTCGGTGCGTACGCCCGGAAAACACTGCTGCACCCAGGCCACCAGCGGGCGGATGCGGTCAGCCCGGATGTCACGGTTGAAACCATTGAATTCAGCTGTCCCCGCCACCCGAAACCGGTCGGTCCCGAGTCGGCTGCTGACCAGCTTGGTGGCATCATCAAGCAGACTCACCATGGGAGCGGCGGCCTGGCTCTCTGCATCGTCAAGCTGGACCGTGATCGAGTAGCCCTTGACCGGGTAAATATTGACCCGGTCACCCAGCTGGGCCGCCAGGTCGCGGCTGGCGGTGCCCGCGCAAACCACGACACCGTCGAACATATGGGGCGTCACCCCTGCGCTGTCGCTGGCGGTCAAGGTCACTTGCCGGCCATCGGTGCGCACGCTCAGAATGTCTTGGCCGTACAAGGTGGTCACCCCCAGGCGCTCCGCCGCCGCCGCTAGGCCGGTGGTGAACTTGTGGATGTCCCCGGTCG
>JBLHZH010000289.1:0-3709 GCA_047629695.1 Rhodoferax sp. | reverse complement strand
TTTTGGCTTCGGTCAACCATACGGGCACTTCGTCCATGGAGGTTGGTATTAAAGTGGTAGCTGAAGACATCCACAAGCGTGTGGTACGCCATGTCAACAGTTGCTTTTTCACCATGGTGGCCGTGGGTGACGATAAAAAACCTGAGGCCGTTACGCCCTTGAAGCCAAGCACACCAGACGAGTTGCGTCGCCATGCGGCCGCGATTGTGCGCAAACAAATGCGCCGCGAAATGGACCAGCGTTTTGCGGCGCTGCTAATCAGCGGCTAAGGGATTACATGTTCACTTTGTATCACCTTACTTGTCTGAACTTAATCGTATTGAGATGTTGTGGCGCAAGATGAAACGCCTGCATCCATTTAGATTGTTTGAAATCAAGGCATTAAGATAGTTTTAAGGAACACACTACGGCACCTGTGTCGTAAAAGTTAGACCTCTTTTACTTAATGCGCCAGGTACGCCATTTGGATCGCGCCTTGCGGCAGATCATCGGCCTTAACTGTGCGCAAGGCGCTTTATGCTGCCCGGAGGTCTACTATCTTGAGCAGCGTCGCTACGCTCCTAATGATCAGGTTCCTTTGTTGTGGATGCAAGATAATTTATGGCTGGCGTTTCAGGCGATGCAACAAAATGTGCTTAAGCCACCCGCGGTTTAACTTTAGAGGCAGCCAGTTTGGCGTTGGTGCGCGCCACATCAATATCAGCATCAAACGCCAGCGCCACGCCCATGCGGCGCTTGATAAAGCTTTCGGGTTTACCAAACAGGCGCAGGTCGGTATTAGGCACGCTCAGGGCATCGGCGACACCGTCGAAGACAATACCTTTGGCTTCGACACCGCCGTAGATCACGGCGCTGGCGCCCGGGCAACGCAGGGCCGTGTTGACGGGTAAGCCTAGAATAGCGCGGGCGTGTAGTTCAAACTCGCTTTGCACTTGGGTGGTGAGTGTCACCAGACCGGTGTCGTGCGGGCGTGGAGACACCTCGCTAAACCACACTTGGTCACCCTTGACAAACAATTCCACGCCGTACAAACCCAGGCCGGAGGGCTGGCCGTCGTGGCCAATGCCGAGGTTGTCGGTCACGGTTTTGGCAATCTGGTGCGATTTTTTCAGCGCCGCGCTCGGCATCGGGTGCGGTTGCCAGCTTTCCACATAGTCGCCATTGACCTGAATGTGGCCAATGGGCTCGCAAAAATGAGTCTCAATCTGGCCGCCAGCACCGCGGGCGCGCACTGTCAGCAGAGTAATTTCGTAGTCAAAGTCAATAAAGCCTTCAACAATGATACGGCCACCGCTGACGCGGCCGCCGGCCATGGCGTGGTCCCAGGCTTTTTGCGCATCCTGTGGGCCATCAATTTTACTTTGGCCCTTGCCGGATGAACTCATTACCGGCTTCACCACGCAGGGGTAACCAATGCCGGCGTCGATGGCGACTTGCAGTTCGTCCAGCGAGTCGCAAAATTGGTACGGGCTGGTCGGCTGGCCCAGCGTTTCGGCGGCCAAACGGCGAATGCCTTCGCGGTCCATTGTCAGTCGGGCGGCGCGGGCGGTTGGTATGACGCGTACTACGCCTGCCGCTTCCAGTGCTTCGAGCATGGGCGTGGCAATGGCCTCGATTTCAGGCACGACCAGATGCGGTCGTTCGGTCTCGATCAGCGCCTTGAGCTGGTCCGGGTCATTCATGATGATGGTACGGGCGTGGTGCGCCACTTGCTGACCGGGGGCATTGTCGTAGCGGTCAACGGCAAGTGTTTCCACGCCCAGACGCTGCAGCGCAATGAGTACCTCTTTGCCCAGTTCACCAGAGCCCAGTAGCATCACCTTGGTTGCGTGGGGGGAGAGAGGCGTGCCGAGTGTTGTCATGCTAAAAGCGCGTTGCCGCGTCCGAGTGAGGTATGAAGAAAAAGAGGGCGGGTCAGCCCGGCGCGTCGCCTGCGGCACAATCCGGGTATGGAATCTTCAATTTTATCTGTGCAAAATTTGCGCAAATGTTACGGCGATAGCACGGTAGTGGACGACCTGTCGTTTGACATCCAACCGGGCGAGTGTCTGGGTGTCATCGGCCCCAATGGCGCGGGCAAAACTACCACCATCCGCATGTGTTTGGGCCTGAGCGTGCCGGACGCCGGCAGCATCACGGCCTTTGGACTGTCGATGCCGACCCAGGCGCTGGCCATCAAGGCCCGGCTCGGAGTGGTGACGCAAATGGACACGCTCGATCCTGACTTCAGTTGCGCCGAGAATTTGCTGGTGTATGGCCGTTACTTTGGCATGAAAAGCGGCCAAATCCGGGCGCGAATCCCGTCGTTGCTGGAGTTTGCATCACTCACGCACAAGGCCAACGCCAAACCGGGTGAGCTCTCGGGCGGCATGAAGCGGCGCCTGAGCTTGGCCCGTGCACTGGTTAACGATCCGGGACTGTTGCTGCTGGACGAGCCCACGACCGGGCTGGATCCGCAGGCGCGACACCTGATGTGGGAGCGCCTGCAGTTGCTGCTGCAACAAGGCAAGTCGATTTTGTTGACCACTCACTTCATGGATGAAGCCGAGCGTCTGTGCACCCGCCTGCTGGTGCTCGATCATGGCCGAAAAATTGCTGAAGGCCGACCACGTGACCTGATTGCTCAGCATCTGGAGCCTGATGTAGTCGAGGTTTATGGTAGCGGTGCGTTGGCTCTGGTTGATGCCCCTTTGGCAGCGCTCGCGACGCGCGTTGAAGTTAGTGGCGAGACCGTATTTTTCTACACCCAGGACGCCGCACCATTGCTAAAGGCACTGTGCGCCCACCCGCAATTGCGCAGCCTGCATCGGCCAGCCAATCTGGAGGACCTGTTTCTCAAACTCACCGGCCGCCAAATCAGAGAGGACGCCTGACATGACCACCCCCTTCATTCCCGTCCGGGCGCTCAGCGCCTGGCGGACTCCAGAGCTCTCTATGCGATTCTGGCCGGTCTTTTTGCGTAACCTGCTGGTCTGGCGCAAATTGGCGCTACCCAGCTTGGTGGGTAACATTGCCGAGCCGCTGATGTGGCTGGTCGCCTTTGGCTACGGCATGGGCGCGCTGGTCGGGCAGGTCACGCTGCCCGGCTCCAACGGCCCGGTACAAATACCCTACATTTTGTTTCTGGCCAGTGGCTCCATCTGTATGAGCGCCATGCAGGCGGCCTCGTTTGAGGCCCTGTATTCAGCTTTTAGTCGAATGCATGTGCAAAAAACCTGGGATGGCATCATGAACGCACCCGTCAATCTGGACGATGTGGTGCTGGCCGAAATGCTTTGGGCCGCATTCAAGGCGCTGTTCACTGTGACTGCCATTTTGGTTGTGATGCTGGTATTGGGCATCAGTTACAGCCCCAAGCTGCTGCTGGCCTGGCCGGTGTTGCTGGGGGTTGGCATCACTTTCAGTTGCCTGGCGCTTATTTTTAACGCGCTGGCCAAAGGTTATGATTTTTTTACCTACTATTTCACCCTGTTTCTCACGCCCATGATGTTTTTGAGCGGTATCTTTTTTCCGCTGGAGCAACTACCGCCCCTGGTGCGTAGCATCTCCGAATGGCTGCCCTTGACCAATGCGGTCGAACTGGTGCGCCCGATGTTCATGGACCAGTGGCCTGACAACGTACTGCGTCATGTCGGTGTACTGGTGGCCTACACTGTGGGCGGTTTTTGGCTGGCACTGGCGCTGACGCGCAAGCGGTTCCAGGGGTAAT
>JBLHZH010000288.1:0-3718 GCA_047629695.1 Rhodoferax sp. | reverse complement strand
CAATACCGGCAATGACCTTGGAGGGCGTATCAAACTTGAGGTGAGCCACTTCGTCTAAAACCGTGCTGTCACGTTCATGACCAATGCCGGTCAACACAGGAATTTGCAAGTCGCAAATGAAGCGTGCCAGGTCATAGTCGTTAAGCCAGGCCAGGTCGTTAACGGCACCACCGCCCCGGATAATAACAACGGCATCCGGCTGCCCGCCCCTTTTTATGGCCCATTGCACTGTGGCCGTCTGAAGTGAATCACAAACCTCTTTGGCTGCCCCCTCCCCCTGAAAACGGCTAAAGGCATAGATAAAATGGCAAACGCCACATTGCACCAAACGGTTGGCTTCCGCCTGGAAGTCACCCAGTCCCGCCGCCCCCGCAGGGGCGACCACCAATACGGCGTTGTAGTCCCAGGGTGCAGTGAGTCGCTTGTTGGCATCGAATACGCCCTCTGCCTGCAAGCGTTCACGAATTTCACGTTTGCGAGCCTCCAGATCACCCAGCGTGTACTCGGGATCGATTGCGTCCACCTCCAGATTAAAACCATACTGCGACTTGAAGACGGGACGCGCGCGCACCAGAAGCTTGATGCCGGGGGCCAACTGGGCGCCAGTCGTACGCTCAAACTCGGGAAGAATGGTGTTGGCAGTGGACTGCCAGATGACGGCGCTGGACTTTGCCAGGACGGCACCACCAGCGTCGCGCTCGGACACCCCAAGGTAGACATGGCCTCCATTGGTGCGTAATTCGACGACTTCAACCAGCACCCAGACACCCGCTTTGAATGCCTGGGCAACGGCTTGTGAAACGCCAGCCAAGAGACTGGAGAGGGAGACGCCTTTACCAACTGGCGTCAGTTGCCGGCTAAATATCGGAGCGGGCAGCGTCGTGTCACCGTCTGGTAGCCATTGCGCAAATGGCGCCAGTTCGCGCCCTTCAGGCACGTACCACTGACGTTGGCTGCCGTCCCACCTGGCCCCAAGGGCCTTGGCGGCTTCTTTTTCTTTAAAATCAACACTCAGGTAAGTATTTGCCATCACAGCATTTTGCATGATGCGGAACAACAACAGGCCTCAGGGCCCGTTTCCAAGCCGTTACTAGAACTCGAAGTCGCCCTTTTCCCGCATGACCGCCCAAGCGAGACCCGGCAGCAACTCGGCGAATTTTATGCAAGTTAACAGACTGCTGAAATACTCTCTTGCAAGCGTGACACCTTTATCGGGTGGTTTGATCCACCACCCCATCCTTTCGCAGGGTGAATTCTTCAGCTTGTTTGATTGCATTTTCGTGGTTTTTAGCAGCAGTTTTACTCATTTTTTTCCCTTATGCCGTCTACAGACGGATTTTTCTAGCGTGCGCATACGCGTCAGGTTGTAGGCCATCACCGTCAGCACAAAAACCTGATCGATTCGTTTTATTACTCATACCATCACTTGATAAATGCGCCCCACGGTCTTCGCCAAACCATAGCTTTTTTCGATTAGTTTTCTTTTTAGCATCGAGATAGCGTAGCCCTCGCTGGCGGCTACTGACCCAAATACTGCCGAGCTGCGCCCAGATGTGTTTTGAGCCAGATGTGGGATCACTTTCATCTTGGCGCACGCGTCGATGAATTCTTGCGCGTTATAGCCCTTGTCTGCTCCCAACATGATTTCTGCCCACTGATTGTTGGCTGCCTGGCAGGCGTCTTGATTGCGCACGTAGCCGCTTCGCGCTCAGCGTGGCCGTCTGCAATGGTGACCATGGCGCTGGCAATCAGTTCATCGCGGTTGTCCAGCAGGATGTGGCTCATAGAGCGCAGTCGGCTGACATTGTCGCCTTTGCAATACAGCCGAGTACCCACATCGGTGGCGGACGCATGCGTCTCATTGCTGCGGCCTTTACCTTTGAAATTGCCGCTGTCATGATCGTCATCACTGCCATCTTTACGAACAAAACTTTTATGACCGGCTCATGCCTGAATGAGAGTGCCATCAACACTGAAGTACTCGCCCGAAAGCAAGCCCTGGCGTTAGGCCTGCGCGAGCACCAGACTAAGGAGTTCAATGATTGCGTCGTGCTTAACCAGTCGCCCGCTGTTCTTGGTGAAGACGGTAGGCACCCAGACGGTATCTATCATGGCCGACCCAATCAAACAACAAAATAGAAGGTTGTATTGAATTTTCGCTACGAGTTAGCGCTCCAAGCGAATGTTGTAAAACACTTGCAGAAACAGGGCGCGCAACAACTTCTCAGGGGCAATGCTATAGCGCCCACCATTGAGGTCTGCCTCATACCTGCTGGCAAAGAGCGTAGCCATCTTTACCAACGCAACGTTGACCATTTGACGGATGAGCCGCAGCGGATGCTCAACCGGCACAAAATCCTCCAGCTGACGCAGGGTGAATAGAATTTCATTGAAGGTGTCGGCTGCGCGCATGAGATTGGCTTTGGTTACAACAATCAGTAGGCTCAGCTTAATGGCGAACAAGGTGGTCGCTTGGGGAGAACGGGGGAGTATTTCAGCAGCCTGTTAGGGATTAACCTAGTAGAAAAGTTTAGACTTTAATGTGAATATCAACTTGTTTTACATATAACTATTCTCAGAAAATTTTGTTACTGGTCGAATCGATTATTACTTAATCGATTTTAAAAATAATCATCAAACTCCAAGGAATTCTACATATGAGAATGCAACTTCACGCAGTACGTTTAGCGGTTACCTTGCTCGTCGGATCGACTCTCGGTCTGGCCTCGGCACAGACAGTAAAACCACCTGCCAACCTGCCACCGACGCTGGCCTGGAGCGCCTACGATGTTGGATCTGGAGGTTACAACCAGGCAGTTGCTATCGGCAATGCAATGAAGCAGAAATATGGCGTCAACCTACGCGTATTACCAGGCAAAAACGACATCTCGAGAACGCTACCGGCGCGCGAAGGTCTGGTGCAGTTTGCGGCTAACGGAGTCGGTGGCAGTTATCTGGCGCAAGAAGGCGTGTTCGAGTTTGGTGCCAAGTCTTGGGGACCACAGCCAATCCGCGGTCTTTTGCTGAACAACTCCGATCAGGTTTTGACGGTCATTGCTGCTAAAGATTCAGGTATCAAGACTGCCGCTGACTTAAAGGGCAAGCGGGTTGCCTGGGTGATTGGCGCACCTTCGCTAAACCAGAACATCACCGCCATTCTGGCATTCGCCAACCTGACTTGGAATGATGTAACGAAAGTTGAATTCGGTGGCTTCGGCGCTGCGATGGACGGCGTCATCAATGGCCAGGCTGATGCCGCTTTCACGTCCTCAATCTCCGGCAAGGCCTATCAGTTGGCCAAGTCGCCACGCGGTATCGTCTACCCCGTGATTGCGCACAATGACAAAGCAGGCTGGGCAAGAATGAACGCAACCGCACCGTTCTTTTTTCCCTTTATGGGTTCGGAAGGCGCAGACCTCGACAAGGACAATAAGGTTGAATCAGCTTCCTATCCTTACCCGATCCTGATGACCTACGAGAAGCAGGACGCCAATGTGGTCTATGCCATGACCAAGGCCATGATCGAGACCTTTCCCGATTATAAGGATGCCGCTCCAGGCAACCAGGGCTGGGCTGCTGATCGGCAGAATTTCTCCTGGGTGATTCCTTACCATGAAGGTGCGATCCGTTACTGGAAGGAAAAAGGCGTCTGGAAGCCTGAAGATCAAGCCAATAATGACAAACTCCTGGCCCGCCAGAAGGTGTTGGCAGACACATG
>JBLHZH010000287.1:0-3730 GCA_047629695.1 Rhodoferax sp. | reverse complement strand
GTTGCGCTGTAAGGCCTCGACGGTGTCGCGCGCAATGGAGGCGGGTGCCAGCCAGCCGCGCTGGCCTTTCATTTTGTGGGCGGTTTGCCAGGTGCGCAGAATCACCTCGCCGACCCGGCCCATGGCTTGGCTGTCGCTGCTCATCATGCTGATGGCGCCGAGGTCGTGCAGCACGTCTTCGGCAGCAATGGTTTCCTTGCGGATGCGACTTTCGGCAAAAGCCAGGTCTTCGGCAATGGCGGGGTCAAGGTGGTGGCAGACCATCAACATGTCCACATGCTCGTCTAGCGTGTTGACCGTGTAAGGCATAGTCGGGTTGGTGCTGGAGGGCAAAAAGTTGGCTTCGCCGACTACGCGCAGGATGTCCGGCGCATGGCCGCCGCCCGCGCCTTCAGTGTGAAAAGCACATAGGGTGCGACCTTTGGTGGCGGCGATGGTGTTTTCGACAAAGCCGGATTCGTTGAGGGTGTCGGAGTGAATCGCCACCTGCACATCGGCCTCTTCGGCAACGTCTAGGCAGTTGCTGATGGCGGCCGGTGTGGTGCCCCAGTCTTCATGTAATTTGAGGCCGATGACGCCAGCATTGACCTGCTCGTGCAGAGCCGCTGGCAGTGACGCATTACCTTTGCCCAAAAAGCCCAGGTTCATGGGGAAGGCGTCGGCCGCCTGCAACATACGCTCAATATTCCAGGGGCCCGGCGTACAGGTGGTGGCAAAGGTGCCGGTGGCCGGGCCGGTACCGCCCCCCAGCATGGTGGTGATGCCGCTGGCCTGGGCCTCTTCAATTTGTTGCGGGCAAATAAAATGGATGTGCGAGTCAATACCGCCGGGGGTGACGATGTTGCCCTCGCAACTAATAACTTCGGTGCCGGGGCCGATGATGATGTCAACGCCCGGTTGCACATCGGGGTTGCCGGCCTTGCCGATGGCCACAATGCGTCCGCCCTTGAGGCCGATGTCGGCCTTGACAATGCCCCAGTGGTCCAAAATCAGTGCGTTGGTCATGACGCAGTCAACCGCACCCTCAGCCCGTGTGCGTTGCGATTGCGCCATGCCGTCGCGTATGGTTTTACCGCCGCCAAACTTGACTTCTTCGCCGTAACCGCCAGCGCCCAGCGTGTAGTCTTGTTCAACCTCAATGAACAGATCGGTGTCGGCCAGACGCACCCGGTCGCCCACGGTGGGACCAAAAATTTCGGCATAGGCGCGCCGTCCGATGGTGGCCATTAAAGTGCGCCCTGCGTCAGGCCACGAAAACCAAAGACCTGGCGCTCACCGGCGTAGTCAACCAGCTCCACGGTGCGTTGCTGGCCGGGCTCAAAGCGCACGGCTGCGCCTGAAGCAATGTTCAGGCGCATGCCGTGGGCCGCTACCCGGTCAAAGCCGAGCGCTTCGTTGGTCTCGGCAAAGTGGTAGTGAGAGCCCACTTGGATGGGGCGGTCCGCCGTGTTACTGACCACAATCAGGGTGGTACGACGACCGGGGTTGAGCGTGTGGGCTGCCCCGTCGGTGATGATTTCTCCAGGCGTCATGAAAGTCCTCTGTTAGCGCATTTAGATCATTTGAACCAGCAGGCCGCCACCCAGCAGGGCGACTATGCCACCCGCTAGACGAGGCCACCAGACGTTGCGACTGCGCAGTGCCAGGCCAAGGCCCAGACCGGTCAGGTGCAAGGCCACTGTGGCGATCAGCATGCCCGCCAGCGGCGCCATGACCTGACCTGCGCCACCCAGTTCAGCACCGTGTGCAACGCCGTGGAAGACGGCAAACACCCCAACCAGGGTCACGCCCAACAGTGTCGGCAGCTGGGCGCGCAGAGCGACCAGTAAACCCAGCACCAGCAAAGAGGCGGCAATCATCGGCTCAACCGCCGGCAGCGCCAGACCGGTCATGCCCATCAGCGCACCGACCAGCAGCAAGCCGACAAAGGCCAGCGGTAGTGTCCATAGTCGTCGTGTGCTTAGAGCGCCCCAGAAGCCTACCGCCAGCATCGCTGCCAGGTGGTCCATACCCCCTAGCGGGTGCAGCAGACCGGCTATGAAGTCGATGTGGGCTCTGGCCTCAGCGCCGACATGGGCGCTGGCGCCCGTCGATGCAATGAAGGCCGCCGTTAATAAAAGTGCTTTCAACAAGGTGGAAGGCATGGTGTTTATTTCCTTATATTTGCTAAGTCATGGCAACCAAAACAGCGTACTACACGATCGGCTGGTGCACTGTAACAAGCTTGGTGCCATCGGGGAAGGTGGCTTCTACCTGGATGTCAGGAATCATCTCGGCGATGCCGTCCATGACATCGGCGCGGGTCAATATCGTGCGGCCCAAACTCATGAGCTGGGCCACTGTCTTGCCGTCGCGTGCCCCTTCCATGACGGCGGCACTGATGAGTGCCAGCGCCTCGGGGTAGTTTAGTTTTAGGCCGCGGGCCTGGCGCCGTTCGGCCAGCAAACCGGCGGTGAATATCAGCAGCTTGTCTTTTTCGCGCGGGGTAAGTTCCATTAAAATTACTATGCAATACCCGTGCCGTGGCATGAAAACTGCACAGCAACGGTGTGACTCCAGACGCTCAACCCTCCACCCCGGCTCCCGCTGCGCCACCCGAGGCGCTGCAGCGCATTACGCTGGTGCGGCGCGACTACAACGCCTGGGTCGCAAGTGAGACGCTGGAAGACTACGCACTGCGCTTCACCCCCAAGCGCTTTCGCAAGTGGTCCGAATGGCGCGTGGCTAACACCGCTTTTGGTGCCGCCTCGTTCTTGATTCTGGAGGCAGTGGGCGCCACTCTGCTGGTGCAATACGGTTTTACCAACGCCTTCTGGGCCATTCTGGTCACTGGGCTCATCATTTTTATGGCGGGCCTGCCCATCAGTATTTATGCTGCCCGTTATGGGGTGGATATGGACTTACTGACCCGGGGGGCCGGTTTTGGCTACATTGGCTCGACCCTGACCTCGCTGATCTATGCCTCGTTCACCTTCATATTTTTTGCGCTGGAGGCGGCCGTCATGGCCTATGCGCTGGAGCTGGCGCTGGGTATTCCTCCGAGCTGGGGTTACCTAATTTGTGCGCTGGTGGTGATTCCGCTGGTGACCCATGGGGTCTCGACCATCAGCCGTCTGCAGGTCTGGACCCAACCGCTGTGGCTGGCGATGCTGATCGTGCCTTTTGTGGCGGTGTTTTTGCTCAATCCCGGTGCATTCTCGGAGGTGACGCACTACAAAGGGGAGCAAGGTGCTACCGCCGGCTTCAGTTTGCCCTTGTTTGGTGCAGCGCTAACGGTCGGCATTGCCTTGATGACCCAAATGGGCGAGCAGGCCGACTACCTGCGCTTCATGCCTGTGCAAACTCCGGCCAACCGCTATCGCTGGTGGCTGGGCGTGCTGGTGGGCGGACCAGGTTGGGTGCTGCTGGGCGTGCTCAAAATGCTGGGCGGTGCGTTGCTGGCCTATCTGGCGATCAGCCATGCGGTACCAGTGGACCGGGCAGTCGACCCGAACCAGATGTACCTGGCGGCCTATGAGTATGTGTTTCCCAATTACGGCTGGGCGGTGGCGGCCACTGCGCTGTTTGTGGTGATCTCGCAAATCAAGATCAACGTCACCAACGCCTATGCCGGCTCGCTCGCCTGGAGCAACTTCTTTTCGCGCCTGACGCACAGCCACCCTGGCCGCGTGGTGTGGGTGGTCTTTAACACCACGATTGCTTTCATGCTGATGGAGATGAATGTGTTTCA
>JBLHZH010000286.1:0-3738 GCA_047629695.1 Rhodoferax sp. | reverse complement strand
GAGACCGAGCCAACGTCCGTCGGACGTAAAGGTGGCGATGCCATTCGCGCGCGGACAGCTCACCGCCCAACCGCGTCCAGTGGCGGCCATGCTGCCACCATAGCCACGGCTCAGCGCCGCGATCTCTGATGGGGCGTCAAACGTGCGCAAGCTCTGTCCGTCAAATAGCGCCAATACCGGTGCGGCTTGCTTGGCGCTCAGGTCATTGTGCTCTGACTGCAGAGCAATGCCCAGCAAGCTGGTTTGCGGTAGCCACGCCAAATGGCGCAAACTCAGAAGCGGGTCCGTCAGATGCCACTGCCCCAACAACTCGCCACTGTGACCGCACAGTCGCACCAGGGAAGACGCCATGGTATCCAGGTCACGTTTGATGCGGCCGGTTTCAGGCGAAGTAGGCACGCCACCGTTGGCTACGATGAGTGTGGGCATCGTGGCATGCGCACGACCCTGCTTTATCTGCGAGGACACGCTAGGGTCCCAGGCTAGTTCATGGGCATCAATTCCATGAGTCGGCCATTCTTCAATTTTTTCGAGACTGCGCACGTCGCGTACACCAACAAGGGCCGCTCCGGTCTCAAGGTTGGTTTCCGTGGTGTAGATGCGCTGGCCATCTGGACTGGCGATCACATGGCCGTTGAATGCGCGTGAAGGCTCAATCCAAAGCCACTCGGATTTTTTCCTACTGCCCGGATGCCAGCGCACCAACCAGTCGCCTGGCCGTCGTGCCACAGCCAGCACAGAGCCTTCAGGCAGCGGCAACAGCGCGTGGGCGCGAGTAGGAACTTCCAGTTTGGATTGCACCTGCAGCGACTGGCTGGCAGCCAAAGAAATATTTAGTAAGCCAATGTGAAACTGACCTAGTTTCCCCCAGGCTGCAGCCAGTTGAATGGCTTCAAAAGAAGATTCTTGGCGCAGTGTGCCAGCGCGGGCAAATGGTGCGACCAGCAAGCTACCAAGACCGCCTAGCTGTGCAAGTGCCTGGCGACGGCCGATGGCGGGCGTCTTCATGTTGAACATCCGGCTAGTCTCCATCGGCGTCAGAGAACCCAATACTCACCTGCAGTGCCGGCGCCACTTCGGTTTCAGCCAGGAACTTGAGCTGGGCTAGATCACGTGCAGTTTGTTCAATCCATGTTTGCCCTTGAACGCCTTTTTTTTGTACTTGAGCCAGTGAAACATCTACTTTTTCAGTTGCCTGGCGAAGTTTGTCGGCCAGCGGGTTCAGACCCTTTCCGCGCAAATAGGTTTCAAGCGGCACCAATGCATTACCGGGCGCAGGTGCAGCGGTGTTGTCGGGCAGAACGGTGACACTGCGCAAGCTGGCCCAACTTGCCGTCCAGCTGGCCAACGACTGGTCGCTGGCCGCACGCGGGTAGTCTGGCGCGTTGGTGCCCTGTGCAGCGCGCAACGGTTTCTCCATCTGAGCCCAGCGCAGGTGCTCGAGGCCCCCCACCCACTGGTTGATAAATTCGCTCATGGCCTGGGTTGAACGTGCTTTCTCGTCCTCAACGCCCCACGCCATGACCGCAGCCTTGGCATAAGCGGATTGCAAAGTCAGGGCTTCAAGGGCGACGTCATACGCCACTTCCTGCGCATAGTGGCAGGAAGGCGAACCGGGTAGCACTGGCCGCGTCCACAGCAACCACTCCAGTGCCGGCAGGCCCTTGGCCGGGGTGCCCACAAGCTCAAACGCTTTGGCGCCCTGAGGCTGGGCTTTGATGGCCCGCTCAATCAGCGCAGGTCGGGTGGGTGTGAAGTCGATGGCGCGTTGCGAGCGACGTTCAATCACCGGGCCGATGGCCACTGCCGACAGCCGCTCCCAGGTCTGTGTGGCCTCTATCCAAGCGCGGCGGGCCTGGCCCAGTACGGCAGTGTCTGTAGCAGGGGCGGTACAAAGTTTCGCTATGCTCGGCGCCAGCGCCTGGGCTGCGAGCTCAAAGTCCTGCGAGCGCGGTAGCGCCCAATGGGTATAGATCCCATGCAAGAACTCGATGGTGTCGTAGAACGGAACCGCCTCACGCTGCCAGTTGCTCTGCGCCTGTGCGGTTGCGGGCCACAACGAGCCGATGGCATAGGCGGCCACGGCCAGGGTGACTCCAGCGGTACGCAAGCAAGGATTGATTTTCATAAGGACTCCACAAACTGGACCAGCGCGTCGCGCTCGTCTTTTTTCATCTTCAGCACCTGCTGCTGGCTATTTTGGGCTTCTCCCCCATGCCAGAGGATGGCTTCGAGCACGCCACGCGCACGGCCGTCATGCAACAAGCGGGTATGGCCGTTCACGTCCTTGATCAGGCCGGTGCCCCACAGTGGTGGCGTCTTCCATTGCCGGGCGTTAGCGTCAAAGTCAGGACGACCGTCGGCCAGGCGCTCGCCCATGTCATGCAACAGCAAGTCGGTATAGGGCCAGATGCGCTGGCCGGACAAGGTCTTGCTGGTCAAGTGCGGAAAAGGACCTTCCCGTGTCACGTAACTAGGGCGGTGGCAGGCCGCGCACTGGGCCTGTGCAAAAAGCGCCTGGCCGCGCAGTACCTGCACATCGTTGGCATTGCGGCGCGCCGGGGGGGCCAGCGTCGCCTGGTAAAAGACTACGTTATCAAAGGTCTTGTCATCGATTTCGATGCCTGGTTGGTCCGCCACACCAGCGCTCTTGCCACTGGGCATCGCCAGACAGTCCTTTTGTTGAGGCGTACAGGTTTCGTTCGCAAAATAGCGCGAGGTAATGCCCATGTCGGCCTGGAAGGCCGCACCCGTCTGGTGTGCCAGGGTGGCCACGTTGGCCTTCCACCCAAAGCGGCCCAGCAGGGTTTTGTCTGAAGGCGCGTCCCAGACCCGGTTGGGCTCACCCTTGACAGGGCCGGGCGTGGCCGCCTGGTTGACGGCATTGGCCAGGATGTCTGCTTCAGCGATGGCTTCAAGCAGGCCAACACCAATGAGTTGCGGGGCGATACGCGGGCTCACCATCACATCAGGGTGCATGGGCCCATAGCCCAGATTGCTAAAACCATAGGTAGGTTGCAGCAGGCTGTAAGGCGTACCGTCAGCAAACTGGCCTGGCATCTCTGTGTAGCGCAGCGTGACTTGACCCTCAGGCTTAACGCCCTGAACCGCTGCGTTATTGAATTGGTCGCCATACACCGGGTCGTGCCTGGGGCCACCGTGCACGTCCATGCCGGGAATCGACAGGCGTATCAGCAGGGACACGGTGGGATCTTTGGTTTCTCCCAGACGGTTAAAAATTTCCGGTGGCTCACCGCGGCCATCCTGTGTGTGACAGCCGCCACACGAGCGCGCAATAAAGTGGGGACCCAGGCCGTCGCGGGCTTGGGTGGAGGCTGGCGTTTCTACCCAGTTGCGGCGAAAGAACGAGTTGCCAATGACAAAGCGCGTGCGCTCGGCATCTGGAAGGTTGGCGGCGGGAAAAGAAAAAGCATTGCGACCCGTGGCATATACGGTGGTTTCACCACCGGGTTTCTCACCCAGCGGATCAGGACGGCTGTCGGCCATCAGCGGCCCCAGGACGCCCAGAACCGCCAGCAAGGCTATGCCGACAGTTGCCACGCGTCGGTTGCGCTGGCGGTGATTTTTTTGCAAATAAGGCATGAAAACCGCCGTTAACTTCAAGGCTGGGCCATGGTGAGTCGGGTAATGCCGATGGCCTTGGCGGCGGCGACCAGGTCTTTGCTCTGCTGCTTCAGACTATCAATGGTATTTTGAATGCGCTGGCGACCCGGAGCC
>JBLHZH010000285.1:0-3739 GCA_047629695.1 Rhodoferax sp. | reverse complement strand
TGGCGCAGTAGTGCGACACCAAGGCCTCGCCCCGGCGACCGGCCTGCGACGCCATGTTGACCACGGCCCCACCCTGCACCTGGTGCGCCACCATTTGTGCCAGCACTTTTTGCATGACAAAAAAAGCGCCCTTAACGTTGACGGCAAACATCTTGTCAAACATGACCTCGTCGCTCTCCAGCAATGGCGCCATGTCAAACAGGGCGGCGTTGTTGAACAGCGTGGTGATGGGGCCAAACCGAGTTTGGGCCTGCGCAATCAGACTGTCAATCTGCGTCATTTGGGTTACGTCGGTGCGGATGTAGTGCAGCGTGTCTGGGTGGCTAGCCACGAGTGCGGCCAGTGCCGGGGTCGGCTGTTCTCCGATGTCGGCCACGCTGCAGCGGGCGCCCGCCTGCAGATAGGCAGTAGCCACCGCCAAACCAATGCCGCCGGCGGCACCGGTCAGCAAAGCGTGTTTGTTGGCTAGGGCCGAAGGGGTGTTTGAACTCATGTTTGCTGCTCAAGGGTAAATATGGTGACTTGGACGCTGGCGGTTCGCAAGGCGCTGATCAGTCGGGGGTCGCTGGCCAAGTCACCCCATAGTGTCTCATCGGCGCAGAAAGCGGCGACCGGGTCGGCCGCGCTACAGATGGCGTGTGCCACGGCCGGGTCCATTGCCTGGTCCTGGTAGCTGTAGTGCAGTTGGCCGGTGTGCCAGCGTTGCAGGTAGGCCAGAAACAGGGCTGGCAACAGGGCGACACTGGCGATGGGCGCGCCTTGCGCCAGACGCTCACGAATCGTGGGGGCGATGAAGCCGGGGATTTTGGAAAAACCATCCATCGCCACGCGCTGGTTGGTGTCCGCAATGGCCGGGTTGGCAAAGCGGTCCAGCACCACATTGCGGTAGGTCGGCAGGTCAATCGGGCAGGGGTGGGCCGGGGTGTCGAGCACCGGAATCACGTCATGCGTCACATAGTCGAAGGCAAACTGGCGAATGGCGGGGTTGTGCGTGCCTTCATGAATGAATTGGTAGCCCACCAGCGTGCCGGCCCAGGCAATGCAGCTGTGAGTGGCATTGAGCAGGCGGATCTTGGCCTCTTCGTAGGCCTGCACCGAGTCCACCATCTGCACGCCGACCGACTCCCAGGCCGGACGCCCGCCAATGAAGTTGTCTTCAATCACCCACTGGGTAAAGCTCTCGGCCATCAGGGCGGCGACGTCATCGACCCCGGTGGCGGCCTTGACGCGGCTCATGACCTCGGGCGTTGGACGCGGCGTGATGCGGTCGACCATGGCGTTGGGGCTGCTGGTGTGGACTTGCACCCAGGCCAGCAGCGCCGTGTCGCCCAGCAGCGTGATGAACTGCAGCAGGCCGCTGCGGGCGCGCTCGCCATTGTGCCGCAGGTTGTCGCAGTTCAGCAGCGTGACCGGTCCGGCGTCGGTCTGTTGACGCCCGCGCAGGATAGCGGTGAGCGCGCCATAAATGGTGCTGCCGGGCTGGCCCTGGCGGGCTGCGTCCAGGTCGGCCTTGAGGTCGGCAAAATTCAGGTCCAGCTGGTGTTGGGCGTCCAGGTAGTAGCCGGCCTCGGTCACAGTAAAGGAGATGATGCGCGTGTCGTCCTGGGTGCCGAGTCTGATCAGACCGGTCAGGCCGGGGTCATGCGGCACCACGGTTTTGAGGGCGGTGATGCGGGTGTAGCTGCGTTCGCCCTGTGGTGTCACGGTTTCCAGGGTGTAGGCGCCGTTTTGGGCCTGTAACGCAGCGATGGTTTCCACCATGTCGGGGCGAATATTACCGCTGGCCAGTTGCCAGCGGGTATCGCCTTGTTGTTGTAACTGGTGCAGATAAAGCGCCTGGTGGGCACGGTGAAACGAGCCCAGGCCCAGATGCAACATCGTGAAAGGGGCGGTGGCAGGTGAGGTAAGGTTCGGCATGATTCGGGTGCGGGTTTTTCAGGAATAAAAGGCTCAGGCGACCGGGGTGGGGCGTGGCTGACCGGTGCGTGTGAGGCGACCTTGGTCGTCAAACAAGTGGGCGGCGTCAGCGTCCAGACTCAGGCCGACCGGGTCGCCTACGCGCAGCGCGCTGCGCGCGTTCAGGCGGGCCACCAGCTGGGCACCACCCGGGGTGCTGACATAAATCAGGGTCTCCGCGCCCAGCGCCTCGACCAGTTCGACGGTGCCTTGCAGCAGGCCCTCGCCGGGCGTGCACAGGCTGACGTTTTCCGGGCGCAAGCCAACTGAGCCACCAGCGGCGATGGGAAGACCGCAGACCGAGACGAGTTCCGGCAGGTCCGCGGCTGCAATCAGGTTCATCTGGGGCGTGCCGATGAACTGGGCGACAAACTGGTTGGCCGGGCGGTCATACAGCTCCAGTGGAGTGCCGACCTGCTCAATCTGGCCGTCACGCAAGACCACCACCCGGTCGGCCAGCGTCATGGCCTCGACTTGGTCGTGGGTGACATAAATGGTGGTGGCGCCGAGGTCGCGGTGCAGCTTGGCAATTTCGATGCGGGTCTGACCGCGCAGGGCCGCATCCAGGTTGGACAGCGGCTCATCAAACAGGAACACTTTGGGCGCCCGCACAATGGCGCGGCCAATCGCAACGCGCTGGCGCTGACCACCCGAGAGCTCCTTGGGCGTGCGGTGCAGGTAGTCGGTCAGATTCAGGATTTTGGCAGCACGGCCGACTTTTCCCTGGATCACGGCGGGGTCGGCCTTGGCCAGCTTGAGGGCAAAGCTCATGTTCTCGAACACGCTCATGTGCGGGTACAGCGCATAGCTCTGGAATACCATGGCGAGGTCGCGTTTGCTGGAGGGTAGCAGGGTGATGTCGCTGCCGTCGAGGTGCAGGGCACCGCTATCGATGTTCTCCAGCCCGGCAATCAGCCGCAGCAGGGTCGATTTGCCACAACCGGAGGGGCCGACAAAGACGATAAATTCGCCTTGCTGGATGTCCAAGTCGATGCCCTTGATGACGCGGTGCTCGCCGAAAAGTTTTTCGACGCGCTTAAGTTGAAGGTAAGCCATGGGGGAGGTCTCTGTTATTTTTTTCAGAAAGGGTCACTTGACGGCGCCAAAGGTCAGGCCTTGTACCAGCTGCTTTTGGCTGAACCAGCCGAAGACCACAATCGGGGCAATCGCCATGAAGGAGGCGGCCGAGAGCTTGGCCCAGAACAGCCCCTCGGGGCTGGAGTAGGAGGCAATCAGCATGGCCAGCGTGCCGGCATTGGCCGCGCTCAGGTTGAGCGACCAGAAGGCCTCGTTCCAGCTCAGCACCAGACACAACAGGCCGGTCGAGGCGAGTCCGCCCATGGTCAGCGGCAGCAGCACGTGGCGGAACTCTTGCCACAGGGTGGCGCCATCCATGCGCGAGGCTTCCAGAATTTCGCTGGGAATATCCTTGAGGTGGGTGTAGAGCATCCAGACCATGATCGGCAGGTTGCTCAGGGTAAAGACAATAATCAGCGCGGTGCGGGTGTCCAGCAGGCCGGCGGTTTGTGCCAGCACATAGACCGGCACCAGCGCGCCGACCGCCGGCATCATCTTGGTCGAGAGCATCCACATCAGGATGTTTTTGGTCTGCTTGCTTTTGAAGAAGGCCATTGAGTAGGCTGCCGGAAACGCCAGTGCCAATCCCAGCAGGGTCGATACCACGCTGGTGATGAGCGAGTTCTGGGCGTACATCAAATAATCGCTGCGCTCCTGCACGATAAAGAAGTTTTCCAGTGTCGGCATGAAGAAGAGCTGGGGCGGC
>JBLHZH010000284.1:0-3739 GCA_047629695.1 Rhodoferax sp. | reverse complement strand
TCCAGCGCTGGTGGCGGTCTGGCTGATGATCACGCCGGTACATGCCCCGCAACTCAAGACCCATTCCTGGGTCACACAACTCGCGCTGCGGCTGTCAGGCCATGCCACACCTTATACGCGTGTCGATTTGTTGCATACGGGCGCCCGGCAGGGGGGCAGCGGTTCAAACGCGGGCCATGCCAAGTCAACTCCGCTTTAAAGTGGCCAGACCACGCCGTTGTCGTTAAGAATGGCATCCAACGGCAGGTCATGCGACTCGGGCTCAAAATCAGGCAGAAACCCGGGCGCAAAGCCTAGGCCAACCGTGATTGGGCGGGGGCTCAAGGTCGCCAGCATGCGGTCATAAAAGCCGCCGCCATAACCCAGCCGATAGCCGCCAGGGGCATAACCAACACAAGCTACAAACAACAGTGTGGGCACAATCACCTCGGTATCCTTGGGTTTAGGAATGCCGTAAGCATCTTCCTCCATGGGGCAACCCGGGTACCAGGAATGAAAGGTCATGGTTTTATGAACTTTATCTACCACCGGCAAACCGATTCTGCGCGGCTGGGGCTGCTCGATGAGTTCGCCGTCTTCCTTCCAGCGGTGCAGCGCCGGCAAGGGATCAAACTCTCCCTTAATAGGCCAGTAGGCGCCAATCACGGCATCCGGGCGACCCACCAGCCAGATACGCATGACACGCTGCAATAAGTCGGCACGTTGTAGACGATCCGGCAGATTCAGACGTTGTTCAACCAGAAGTTTGCGTAAGGCCTTTTTTTCAAGGGCCCTCTTTTCATCAGAATTAACCATAATCCTCACATGCAGTTATCAACTATTTTGACATCGATTGCGTTTCTGGGCTTGACGGCGATCTCAGCGACTGCGCCGACCCATGCCCAATCCACCCAGCCGAGCCGGGCCCAGTCTGACGAGACCATTCTGGAGATGAGTCGCGCCTATCGCCAAGGCAATACCCAGCGCCTGACCGCCCTGCTGCCCCAGGCGCGTGGCAATATGCTCGAGCCTTGGGCCGCCTACTGGGAACTGCGGGCCCGACTGGACACCGCCGCACCCGCCGAAATTCAGGACTTCATGACCCGCTTTGCTGGTAGCTACCAAGAGGATCGGCTGCGCAACGACTGGCTGCTGCAACTGGGGCAGCAGCGTGACTGGGTCAACTTTGCCACCGTGCAACCCCACTTCCGCATGAACGATGACCGTGAAGTGCGTTGCTACGAACTCTCTCAGGAGCCGATTGTGGCCGGCAACGCGCTGGCCGAACTGGTCAAAACCCAGTGGTATGGCCAAAGGGACTCGGACGATGGCTGTACTTATGCCGCCAGCCGCCTGTACCAGGCACAAAAATTGACAGATGCCGACATCTGGCTCAAAGCGCGTCGGGCGATGGAAGCCAACCGGAGCGGTGCAGCCAAAACCGCGGTCGCCATCCTCTCGGCCAAGGCCGCCGCCCAGATTGACGAGATCAGCAGCAACCCGGCACGCTACCTTGCCGGGCGAGTGATGGCCGGCAACCCCGCCGCCAGAGAATGGGCCGTGTTGGCCTTGATCCGCCTGTCAGCCAACGACCCGGACGCCGCCGCCGCCGCGCTGGAAAACCAGTGGAGCGTGCACCTCACCCCAGAACAACGCTCATGGGCCTGGGGCGTCATTGGCAAAAACGCAGCCGTTAGCCTGACAACCAATGCCATGGGTTACTTTGCCAAAGCCAGGGACAACGATCTGGACGACGAACACCTGGGCTGGAAAGTCCGCGCCGCCCTGCGCCAGGCGCGCTGGTCGGTGGTGCTCTCAAGCATTCAGGCCATGAGCGCGTCAGAGCGCCAGGACGCCACCTGGGTTTACTGGCAGGCGCGAGCGCTTAACGTTTTGGCTAAAAACGATGCTGACCGCACCGAATCCCGCCGCCTGCTGCAAAGCATTGCGAGTGTGCGCGGCTTCTACGAGCAACTGGCCATGGAAGAACTGGGGCAACGCATCAGCGCACCGGCGCGCCCCAGTGTGCTCACTGCAGAAGAAAAAAATGCAGCGCGCCAGAACGCCGGCCTTATCCGCGGCATCTATGCCATCGAACTGGGCCTTCGCAGTGAGGGTGTGCGCGAATGGAACTACAGCACCAGCCTGCATGAGCGCGGAGGCATGAATGACCGCGACCTGCTCGCCGCCGCCGATCTGGCCTGTCAGCACGAGATCTGGGACCGCTGCATCAACACCAGCGAGCGAACCCGCAACGTGGTTGACTTCACGCAGCGCTTCCCGATGCCGCACAAAGAGGCCGTGTTACAACGCACCGCCGCCATCGGGCTGGACCCCGCTTATGTCTACGGCCTGATCAGGCAGGAAAGCCGCTTCATCATGGAGGCCCGCTCCGGCGTGGGCGCCTCCGGCCTGATGCAGGTGATGCCAGCAACCGCCCGCTGGACGGCCAAAAAAATCGGCATGACGGACTTCCGGCCCCAACAGATCACCGATCGGGATGTCAATATTGCCATCGGCACCGGCTACCTCAAGCTGGTACTGGACGACTTTGCCGGCTCCATGCCAATGGCCGCAGCCGCCTACAACGCGGGCCCAAGCCGCCCTAGAAGATGGCGTGGCACCGAAGGCGGACCGGTGCTGGAAGCCGCCATCTGGGCGGAGAACGTACCATTTGCCGAAACCCGCGACTATGTTAAAAAAGTGTTGTCCAACACCACCAACTATGCCGCGCTGATTTCCGGCCAACCCCAGTCACTGAAAAGCCGGCTGGGGCTGGTGGGACCACTGGGTTCAGGTAACGTTTTGATCAATAACGACCTGCCTTAAGACTCAATTCAATAGTTCCCCTCGCCCCTGCGAGGTGGCAGGAGGTGACAGTCCATGCCCTCTGGATTGCCACGCTGCGCTCGCAAAGACGCAAGGACTCTCGTCGCTGCGAGGCCACCGGCTGTGACAGTCCATGCCTCCTGAATTACCTCACGATATGGATCACCTCATGCGGCCTTCAAGCACGATAAAACTCAGGAAACTCAAATGCTCAAACTTGTGATCGGTAACAAAAACTACTCCAGTTGGTCGATGCGGACTTGGGTGTTGCTCAAGCAGGCAAACATCTCTTTTGAAGAAATCATGGTTCGCTTTGATGCCTTCACGCCAGAATCCAGCTTTAAAAAAACCATCAAAACCCTGACACCAACCGGTCAGGTGCCCGTGCTACTGGATGACGATCTGGTGATCTGGGACACGCTGGCGATTGTCGAATATGCGGCGGAGCAGTTTCCAGAAAAACATTTGTGGCCTGTTGACAAGGCCGCACGCGCCCGGGCCCGCAGCATTTGTGCCGAGATGCACAGCGGCTTTACCCACCTGCGCAGTCACTGTCCCCTGAATATTGAAGCGCGACTGCCTGAAATTGGCGCCCTAATCTGGCGCGACCAGCCGGGGGTTCGCGAAGACGTGGCGCGCTTGGTAGACATGTGGCGGACCTTACTTGACCAGTATGGCGGGCCGCTGCTGTTTGGCTCCTTCACCATCGCCGATGCCTGGTTTGCACCAATCTGCGCGCGTCTGACCAGCTACGCCTTGCCGCTACCGACAGACATCGGCCACTACGTTGCCCGGGTGTTGGCGCTGCCCGGTGTCCAAGCCTGGATCGACGGTGCACTGGCCGAGCAGGACTTTCTGGCTTTTGAAGAACCTTACCGCCTGACCCGCTGATATGCAAATCTACATGGTTGGCGGCGCCGTACGCGATACT